>JACMJO010000470.1 GCA_014380605.1 Fimbriimonadaceae bacterium
CGCTCACCAAAGACTGCCCGGCTAGGCCTATGTCTAGCGGCTGGTTAGGTTGAAGGCCGAGCGCCTTGTCGGGTGGAACCATGAACATCTCGTAGGCAAGCTTGAACGTGAACGCGAGCAATGCCACTCCGGCCAAGAAAATGACGATCCCAAGCACAGAGGCGCTGATGGATCCATTTTTTTTTCTGGCCCGTGAGTTGGAGTTCGACATTTTGAGCTAATGCCTCAGACGCAAGCATAGCGGCAAAGGGTTCCCAAAAGAATACAACACCCAGGCATACCTTCGCCTGCGTCCTAAATTCACGGGCGACGTTAACGAAGACCCTTGGTTAGCCGGTAGCGCTGGGCGGCTCTCAAGATCGATAGAGCCGAGGACCGAACTTCCTCACGAAGCATCCTGGCGTTCATTGCCATTCGCTCAAGTTGCCGAATAGCGTTCACGTTGGATGTGCGTTGAGTCTGGTTTTGGGTATCAACCAGGGTTTGGGCTTGTGAACGAAGAGATCGTCCGAGCCTTAGCAACTTGCGCGCCTTTGCGCTAGGAGGGGCGTCGGAATTGTGGATCTGATCCAGTTCGCGGCGCACCTCAAATTCAGTGAGCATGTATCGATAGCCTCCAGTCGACATTGTCTGGTTGGGCAGGTAATCGCCCGTGCAAATGGCATCATTGCCATTTGCGACAATGTACCCTTCTGGACGGTGTGAGAATATGGTTCGTTCCACAACTTTTATTAGCTCCTGAATATTGCCTTTACATTTGCAGAAAGAGATTGAGAATACGAATTCACAACGGACGCAGTATGATAATGGTCATCCGATGAGAATGCAGCGTTGCCTCACGTTGTTGGCCGCATTGATTGCGGTCCAAGCCCATGCGAATCCTGAATCGCCCGTGGATTCTGGCAAAAAGCGCGATCTTATCATCTGGGGAATCGCCTTTGGCCCGGACTCAAAAGGCGCCGAAGCGGTAGTAAGGGAGTTCCAGCGACGCAACCCCGACATCAACGTTCGCGTGATGAGCATGGGGGCGGGCAACATGAACCCCCAAAAGCTCATGACAAGCATCGTGGGGAACGTTGCTCCGGACGTCATCAATCAGGATCGATTTACAATTTCCGACTGGGCCAGCCGAGGCACGTTCGTCTCCCTTTCGCCACTGATTGAGAGGGATCGAAAATCGGACCCTCTTTGTCCCGTCCCTGAGCAATACTATTCCGCTCCCTGGGACGAGGCGGTCTATGACGGCCAGGTTTATGGCATCCCAACCGGAGCCGACAATCGCGTCCTTTACTATAACAAGGCCATGTTCCGGGCTAAAGCGACCGAGCTTCGAGCCGCCGGCCTCGACCCAGAGCGCGCGCCAAGAACCTGGAGCGAGACTCTCAAGTACAGCAAGATCCTCACCGAGACGAACTCCGATGGCACTCTCAAGAAGGCCGGATTCCTTCCCAACTTCGGCAACTCCTGGCTGTACATGTACGCGTTCCAGAACAACGCCGAGTTCTTGGATAAGGAAAGACGGAACTGCACGCTGGCCAATGAGTACAGCCAGGAGGCCCTGCAGTTCATGGTCGATGGCTACGACCTGATTGGCGGGTTTGAGAAAGCCAAGGCGTTTGAATCTGGCTTTCTAACCAAGGAGAACGACGCCTTTCTCATCGGTAAAGTCGCGATGAAGATCGACGGCGACTGGATTATTTCCAATCTTGCCCGCTACGGGCCCCAAGTAGATTTTGGAGTAGCTCCCGCCCCCGTGCCCGACGATCGATTCTACAAACGAGGAAGGTTCACCGAGGAGAAGGACACCTTCATCACCTGGATGGGAGGCTACAGTCTCGCCATCCCAAGAGGGGCCAGGAACATTGAGGACGGGTGGAAATACATCAAGTTTGCCACTAGCCTGGAGGGCCGCCGCATCGAAATGGCGGAGCAGCAGAAGTGGGAGAAACTTCGCGGACGTCTATTTGTTTCCAAACAACAAGGGAGCCGAGAAGC
>JACMJO010000471.1 GCA_014380605.1 Fimbriimonadaceae bacterium
CCAGTCTGGTTGGACCGCAGGCGGCATCCAGGGCCCATCGGTTTTCCCAATCGAAGATTAAGGCGATTTCGGACTGAGTTGTTGAACCGGCAAGGTGGCAAAGCGATGTTAGCCGCTCTCCAACCTCTTGGACCTCCTTGAAGACACGGGTGTCGTTGGTTCCCGAATGGCCCACCACCCCGCCGTGGAACTGCTCTTGCCCGCCCCGGGACTGCCGCCATTGGAAGTACTGAAGGCCATCCGCGCCGTGGGCGAGAGCATGTAAACTCTCAAATCGGTGGACTCCCGGGCGCTTAAGCTGCATGATGTCGTACCAGTTGGCAGAGCTGGGCGTGTACTCCATCAACAGCCAAGGCACATCAGGTTTGAGGGACCGCATCAGGTCGTGTCGGAACCCTACGTTGAACCAGGTTTCGGGATTGTCCAGGTGATCCACTGGGGCCGGATAACTGTCCCAAGAAACAAAGTCGATGTGCTCGGCAAACTTGCGGTAATCCAATCCCCAATAGGTCCCCATCAGGTTGGTGGTGATCGGAACCTTGGGGCTGATCTGGCGAAGCGGAGCCGCCTCGTTCAGCATGAAATCGACAGTTTGGTCGGTGACGAATCTCATCCAGTCCACGGTTAGCCCCTGGATGGCGGTTTCTCCATAGGGAGGACCAGGAGGATCGATCTCGTCCCAATCTGTGAAGGTGTGGCTCCAGAAGGCAGACCAGTAAGCATGATTCAGAGCGTCCAAGTCGCCGCTGAACTTGCGTTTCAGCCAAGCGCGAAACTGAACGATGCTCTCTGGCCCGAAGTCTTCGCCGTTGTACTCGTTGGACATATGCCAAGCCAGCAAGCGAGGGTGACTCCCGTATCGCTCGGCGAGTTCTTGTGAGATGGCCCTTGTCTTCTCGCGATAAATGGCTGATCCAAGACTGAAATTAACCCTGTTTCCATGTCCGCGGCGAACCTGATCCGGTCCGGTTCTTAGGGTTCCCGGATACTTCTTGGACAGCCACGCGGGGGGTGCGGCGCTAGGGGTTCCCAAAATGAACCATCGATCGCCTGCCGTCAGCTTCTCCACAACCTCATCTAGCCAATCGAAATCGTAACGACCCTCCGAAGGCTCCAGCTTGGACCAGGCAAACATTCCCATGGTTGCGACGTGGAAATGAGCCTCTCTCATAAGGGCCACGTCTTGTGCCCAGACGTCGCTAGGCCACTGTTCAGGGCTATAGTCGCCCCCATACCAAAGGGATTTGAACCTTGGGTTCAAGTAGCTCTTTTCGGATGAAAGACTCATGGGATCAAATAGACCAGGACGTCAGTTCTTGACTCCCAAGACATCTACTGACGGTAATGCTAGCCCTTTTTCGTCGAATGTCGCCAAGTTAGTGTAGGGAGAATGTTCCTTTGGCGAAGGAATCCAGGTCGGCGCCCAATACAGAATGCCCTTGCCACGACTATCCGGCATCTTCTTGATGATCTCGATGACCTTGGCGAGGAACTTGGCCTGCCCGTCCGGAGTTTGGGGATAGCCAGGCTCGACCTTGTCTCCATTGTAGACGTGGGGCCCCGGCCTCTCATCCTTTCCCCAAGGATAAGCGACTTCCACGATGTAGATGTCCTTCTTGTAACGCGTGGCAAGGTCGTTGACGTTCTTCTCGAAGTCGGCCAGGCTCCCGTGCCACCAAGGATAGAACGAGAGGCCGATGGTGTCGTATTGGACCTTTTGAGCGTGCAGATGGTCGAACCACCAGACGGCAGTTTTGTTGTCTCCGCCTCGATCAAGGTGGATCATCGTGAGAATCTTGTGTTTGCCTTGGGCGTCCTTGACTGCCTTGATGCCCGAGTTTAGGAGCTTGGCCAAACGCCTCCATTGTTCGGGATCGTTTGAGCTGGCTTTGCCTTCGGGCCAGAGCATGCCACCCAGAATTTCATTACCCACCTGCACCATGTACGGCGGGGTGCCTTGCGCGATCATGGCGGAGACGACATCCTTTGTGTAGTCGTAAACCGCCTTCTCCAAGTCGGCGAAGGAGAGGTCCTTCCAAGCGGCAGGTTTGTTCTGCTTGCCCGGATCGGCCCACCAGTCTGAGTAGTGGAAGTCTAGACTGACCTCAATTCCCTGGGCATGGGCTCGTTTTGCGAGTTTCAAGGTTTGGTCTTTGTCGCACCATCCTCCCCGAGGCTGATTCCAGATACGGAAGCGGACAAAGTTCCAGCCCGCTTTCTTCATGAGCACAAACGGGTCTTCATGCTTCCCCTTGTAGAAATATTTGCCGCCTCCGGCTTCAACTTCAGGAATTTCCGAGACGTCTCCGCCGCTTAGAAAGGGCGTAGCCATGGGCTTCTTGGTGTCAGCCGGCATCAGGGTCGTCGCAAAGAAAGTGATGGCCAAGAACAGCTTGGTCATAGCTGGAATCTCCTATTGGCTGGCGCCAGGAATGCCTGGTCCGCTGCCGGCCAAAACGTCTTTGGCCTTGACTCCGGTTTCGGCCTCTATCTTGGCGTACTCCTTTTCTTTAAGGGGTCCAGGCATTGGACTGTTGGCAATGGCTTTGATCTTCTGCTCGGGAGGCATCTTGGCGATAGCGGCTTTGGCGTCGTCGTTGCTCATCCCAGGCGGGACGTCGCCTACGCCGCAACCGGCTATCGATGCAACGGCGAAAAAGGCAAATAGAATCTTTTTCATCGATCTGTTTCCATTAAGCGGATGGGAGTTGAAGGAGGGAGGAAGGGTCTTGCCAAGTTCAGCAGTTCCCCATCCTCCCATCCTTCAGTCTTGTGGTCCTACTGGTTGTCCGAAGAGGCCCAGTTGGTTCCCCACCAGTGATAGCTCTTGCCATTTTGCTCAGGGTGAGGGGCTCCACCGGACCAGGAAGCGCCGTTGGGACAAGAACCGCCCTCGCCGCCGCACCAAGTGTCGGTGTACAGAAGCGTTCCGTCTCCCTTCATGTTGGGAAGCAGCTTGGTCGTCTTGTAGAACTTGGCGTGGCCGTCCATATGGGCCGCGTTGTTGCCTTCGCTGAAGTAGCCCATCTTAAGGCCCCAGAACCCAGTCAGGCCGCCATTGCCGCCTGGCCAAATGACGCCTACTGGCGGGAAGTCGATCCAAACGACGACCTTGGCCACGTTCACCATCTCGGTGGAGCCAGAACCGACGCCCTCGACTCCGCCGTTGCCGCCCGCGCCGCTGCCTGCGCCGCCCGCGCTCGTTGTGTTGGGAGCCGGAGCGTAGTAGCCGTAAGTGCCCGTGTCTCGGCACGGAGTTCCCGTTGCCGCGAGCTCATAGCCGAAGATGTTCTGGTTCAACCGGTAGTCGATCGGCGGATAGATGTCACGGTAATAATTGGCTCCGCCGGCCGTGGAAACGCCAAGGCCGACGCAGCCGTCATTGGGCGCCAGCATGTATCCGGGAGGGCCGCCGGCAAAGCCGTTGTCCGCCTTCTGGCGCTGAACGGCTCCCTGCTTCCAGCTTGAGGCTGGATTTCGAAAGATGTCCTTGTTCTTGGTGTAGGGCAAGATGCGAACGGCGAAGACGTAGTCCTCTTGGAAGACCGTGTGGGGGATGTAGTCGTCGTAATCGTTCGAATACATCAGCGTCGCCAGCATGTTCTGCTTGAGATTCGATAGATCTGAAGTCTTCTTGGCCGCAGCCTTTGCCTGGGCAAAGACCGGGAATAAAATGGCGGCGAGAATCGCGATGATCGCGATAACGACGAGGAGTTCGATGAGTGTGAATGCTCTGCTACGTTGCATGGTTACCTCTTTGTGAATAAGTTCAGGGAGTCATGAAGCTCTTGCGCCGCAAGACTCGCGGATGGTCAATGAAACGGGAACGACAATGCGGGGCTCGCGAGGCATTTCTCCCCCTCGAAGGAACCCAATCAACAATTCGGCGGCTTTTCGGCCAAGCGTTTCTACATCCATTCGCACGCTGGTGAGCGCGGGACGGGTTACGGTCGCATACCATGTGTCGTCGTATCCGACAACCGCGACGTCTTCGGGAACCCTCAATCCCGCTTCTCTGATCGCTTCGATCGCACCGTGAGCAGAGAGATCGTTGGCGGCAAAGATAGCGGTTGGGCAAGATGGCAGATTGAGGAGTCGGTCGGTGGCGTCTCTTCCCGCTGTGCGCTTAAAGTCTCCGACCAGGCAAAGAGCTGGGTCTGGCACCATGTTGGCTTCCCTAAGGGCCGCAAGATAGGCTTGGTATCGAGGTTCGGTGGTTGCTACCCCATTTCCACCCTTCAAGTGGGCAATACGCCGGTGGCCAAGCGATATCAGGTGGCGCATGGCCAACAATCCTCCCAGAAAATCGTCAGAGTGAACTTGGAGCGGCCCGACATCTGCGTCCGCCATGATGGAAACCACGGGGATTCCCTGCCGCTGGCACTCGTCGAGAATAGGCGTTCCGCTCGGTGGGCTCACCAGAACCAGTCCATCGACCCGCTTGTCCACCATGCTTGCCGCCCTCAAACCCTCGTCTTCGGCCGTTGCCGAATAGAGCATCACGTTGTATCCATTTTCTGAGGCACAGGCCGTAATGCCGGTGGTCACAAGCGAAAAGAAAGGATCATGGGCCATGTAGGCGTCGTGGCTTGGTAGCATCAAACCCAAAACGTGAGTTCGACCAGTAGCGAGGGCTCCGGCCATAGGATTGCGGCGGTAGCTCATCTCCTCGGCGACCTCTAAGATTCGCCTTCGTGTGTCCGAGCCAACTCGTAAAGTCGCGCTCTTTGCTCCGTTTAGGGTGACGGACACTGCGGCAACGGACGTTCCGACACGTTCCGCAATATCGCTCATCGATGCATTTCGCTTTGAAGCCATGTGATTAAGCCCTTAATCAGGCTGTGGCCAATATTGTACAACGAATAATGGAAATCTGATTAAGCGCTTAATAAGATTTGCTCTTGATAGGTGAAGCGCTTGTTAAGGGCAGGGTCCGCCGGGCTCGACGCCAAGAGAGTGAACATCATATCCCACTGGCAACCTTGGCGGCTCGGAGGGACCCGCATCCCCGACGCCCTCCTTAGGCTGAAAGAATACTAGGTCCAAAATGGACATTCAGATTTGCGTATGGTGTAACGACCCGTCGTAAAAAGTGATCGTACATCTGTGGCAACGAAACGTTTGCAGGACGATGCTTTTTGCCTGTCATCTGTTCGGCCCAATTCGGTTGTGCCCCACCGTGAGCACATGGGCGACTAGTTGCCAGTAAGTATCTCTCTCGCAGCTTGGAACTTTGGAGTATCCAACTTCGTGATGTCGTCGGTTAGTCCCCAACATCCATAGCGACTGTATGCGCTGGAAAGGGTGAAGTACATGAAGAGATCCCCTCCCAGCGCGTACCAGTTGTCGCGCAGGTCGTGGAGGATGAGGTCCTTCATGCGGGGATCGCGTTCGGCCCGGATTCGATTTGCAACGTTGGCCGGGTCTCCGCCTCCGGTATCGGAACCGCCTTCGTAGCAGAATGCCTTCAGGCCGTACTTGCGGGCGATGTCGATCATTGCCTTGCGGTGGGGAACCGAGCTGTCGGAGCTTTTGCGGAAATGAGCGATCAGGACATCGACGGACGCATCCTTTGGCGCCCCGTGGATGTTGAAATAGGGCGCGGCGGCCACCGCATGCAGGTAGTTCCTGGGCGGGCCATACGTCTTCTCCAGCCAAGCGAGCATGTCGGCATAGTGATCAGGGGCAATGACCCACCATGCCATTACAGGGCGCAGCCGCTTGTTGAGTTGGTCCTTGCCGAACTCGGAGGCGAAGATTTGGCCGATCTCCATGGTTCGGCGAGCATGGCGGCGGCGACGCCATACATCCCAGTTGGTTTCTCCATCGTTGTTCAGGTTGCTCTTGCCCGCTTTGACTTCGGCTTCCGCCGCCATTCGGTTATAGGTTGCCTGGAGGAAGCCCCAGTTCCAAACCTCATTGCTGTACTCCAAGTAGATATTCAACTTGGGATTGAGATCACGCTTCATGAGCTTGGCGAGTTGGCGGATGTAGTCGTCTGAGGCAGCTACCGGGATGTTGATCCAGATGTCCTTCTGGGTCTGGTTACCGAGGGCCACGATGTACTCCCACGGCACGCCGAACTTTCGGCCGGCAACGCCAAAGTGGGCATCGGCAGGGACATGACGATCCGACCACTCGGTGGTGTTCTTCGCATCGCCAAAGAAGGGGTTCGTGCCGTTTGACTGAAGCCAATCCATGAACCGCATTGCGGGGAACTGCTTGATGGCGGCCAGGAAGGGCTTGGTGAAGAGGGACTTGCCATCCCGCGCGTAGCCGGGCCGGAGAAGGCGAACGTTTTTGACCCCGTTGTCGGTGTTCCGGAAGTTGATGATGACGAGGGCGCGACCCTTGGGCACGACCAATTCGGCGGTCGTCTCTACGGTGGCGGCGTTGAATTGCTGGTTCTCGATTCGGAACGAGTTTGGATCTTCGCCCGCTGACAAGTCAGCTTTCCCTTTGAAGCTGAGGGAGTATCGACCGCTCACATCGATCTGATATCCGGACGGGTCATCCATTGGAGGAGCCCAAGCGAAGGTAGGGCGCATGTCAAAGGCGACGGTCCGAGCGTCTTCCAGTGGCCAACCGCTAGCATCCACCTTGGCGGGCCTTCCATCCAGAGTCTCCCAGGGGCGAGCAGTCTTCATGACATCCACGAACTCTAAGCCGCGACCGCCAATCCCCTCGAGGCCAGCACCAAGTTTTGGAGTACCACCCTGGCTCGAAATCCCAAGAATCAAACACGCTACGATCAACATCAGTTCATCTCCTCTCCCGCGACTTCCGAAAATCGCACGCTCTCAAACTTTCCAAGTTTCATTGCCCCAGCGAACTCAGGGGCGATTAGCATTCGCCGTTCCGCGTCCCGCTCCTCCGCGACTTGACCCGGTTCCAGCCCTTCATGTTGGAATTGGCGAACATCGACGCCGTCTCGGCTTGGGTGGGCAACAAACATGCGGGTTCCGTCCGCTCTTTGAATTCTTGCCAGGATGTTCGGTCCCTGCTCCAAGCTTGGGACTTCGGCGCCGTCGCAAACTCCCTCTTCCTCTATCAGCCTTGAGATTGCCTCTCCCAGTCCATTAATCCAGCCAACTCCCATGTGTTGGTCGACATAGGCGACATCAAGACCGGCGTTACGGACCCTTTCCAGTTGAGCCCGAATCTCGTAGATCGCTTCTTCGACAGAGAATCCGCGATCATGTAAGGTTTTTGGAAAAGAGGTGAAGAAGTCGCCATCGAGCAGGGTCGGGACTTCATTTTTGGTAGCCACCGGACCCCATTTCACTTGCTCCCACTCGGCGTTGAGGGTGATGTGGAGCCCAAAATCTACGTTCTTGATGCCGCGAAAGAGCGAAGCGGCATGTTCAAACGCTGGGCCCGGGGCCATGATTCCAACGTTCTTCACGACTCCCGCTTCCAAGCAGTCCAAAATGCCGAGATTTGCACTTTCGGCGCATCCCGCATCGTCGGCTCGAAAGATGATTCGAGGAACTATTTCCAGGCCTCCTTGCCGAGGGATTGAGAGACGAAACCGAATCCTTGGTGCGCGGTTTGGCTGTAGTACTCGCCAAGGTCGTGCCCGACGCCTTTAAGGACTACGGATTCAAAAGAGACACCTTCCTTCTTTAGGGCAGATTGGAAGTCCTCGGCCTTGGCGAAGCCATCCAGCTCGCCGATGCCCAAGAAGAGGCGGGACACAGCTTCCAAATCTCCATCCCGAACGCTTCCTCCCCAAGCCACCGCGCCAGCGAAGAACTCGGGATAAGCCATTGCCAAGCGACATGATCCCGCGCCGCCCATCGAGAAGCCTGAGATGAGGCGCATGTCTCGCCTTCCACCGGCGCGGTAGGTCTTCTCAATGTGAGGAATCAGTTCTTTCATCACGTGGGTCTCTATGAACTGCTTCTTATCGGAGCTGTCTCGATAGCCGCTCATGAGTCCATTGGCAAAGAGGACCACGCATGAAGGCAACGCCTTCGCCGCAATCGCCTTCTCGACGACGGTCGTGAATCCGCCAACACGGGCGTCCGAGGTTTCGCTTCCTCCCGCTCCGTGCAAGAAGATGAGAAGAGGATACTTTCGGGTGGATTCCCTATAGCCTTTGGGCAGATAGATCGAATACCCAATCTCATGGGAGTTTGCGGGGCTATGGAGCGTGGCGTGAACGACGCCAATCGCCAGGTTGGGAGCAGGATTGACCCACTTTGGAAACCGGTTTTGAAGGGTTGCGATAGCTATCAATGCGAGCATTGGTTCGTCGGTTTCCGTTTGATTTGGATGGTAGTTGGGCGAAGATTGGCCAGGCTGCAAACAAGGTAGTGGCTCTTCAAAATGGACTCAGTCGATGCAGGCACTTCAGCTCCGTCCACAAAAACTGATCCGCCTATCCAATCGCGTGGTAGCAGAGTTCTTAGAGTGGCACTCTCGCCACTACCCGTAACGTCGACTTGAATTAGCTCGTCGCACTGGCTGTATTCGTAGGCGACATATCCGCCGGATGCTGGGTAGTGAACACATACTTTCGCCTTCGTCTCTCCACTGGCGGGCCAACGGGGAGAGATTTCGGGCTGAACGAACGCGGTTGAGGAATCGACAACCCCTACCAAGCCTTCAATCAGGGCATAGACGACGGCGGCCGCTCCCCAGCCGTTCGGAATCCCAAAAGAGATTGGGTTAGTGGGGAACCAAGCAGGATGATCACTGAGCGTCAATCCCATGACATGCCACTGGGCATCCTCGGGAGCGCAGTTCAATTGGATTTCTACGATCTTTTTGTCGGGATGAGGATTATCGCAACCCCAAACGCAGGCGGCAATGTAAGGCAAGACGCTGTTCTTGCCCTTCCAGCCGATATCCATCGTTCGCCGACCGGTGGCCGCGATTTCGTCGGGCATCCACCACCCGACCACGTCCCGTCCCTTCACTACCGAGCGCTTGACTTCGGTCTGGTCGTCGTAGCGAATCGTTAAAGTTCCCGCGGTTCCTACTCCTCCTGACACGGTATGGAAGAAGTAGAGGCAACTCGCCATGGCACCGATTGGAATAGTCACCCAATCTGGATGGACTTCTCTCTCACTCACACTGACCGCGTTTCGAACATCTTCGGATATTTTGAAAGGAACGTCACAGAACGTCTGAAGACCGCCTGGCAACTCCCGAAAGTCATTGGGCGCGTTGTCCCAGCCCGTGACGTCGCCCGAACTTTGGCCTCTTACGTTTGAATTGCAACTCTCTGTTAAGTCGATTGTTTGAAAGGACCGGATGGGCGGCGGTTCATGCGATCCGGTATAGGAGCAGTGGAACTTGTTGCAATGCTTGTGTCCAAGATCGATCAAGCGTTGCAAGATATTCGCACCGTAGGCTTCGTATCCGTTTTGAAAGGCTCCATGAGATAGCTCTCCGGCCACGATCGGAGTGACAGAAGCATTCATGTACTGCCATTTATTGCTTGGGCCGTCGTAACCTTGCTCGAATGGTGGATAGATCGTGTACCACTCGCCGGGAGAACCAGATGGCAAGTTGTCGTGGATCTCTTGATACTTGCGGATGATCGCTTGAGACTTGTCTGCGCCGATTCCACGGTTCAAGGAATAGGCGTTAGACAAGGAAACCTGACTTTCTTCATCCACTCCAAAATCAAACTCTACGGCCTCTTCGCGCACATGGTGCTGAAAATGGGTGCCGCGCCAAGCGACCTGTTCGAGCCGCTCTTCCATTTCATCTGCACGTCGCCGAAGTCGCTGTACCCTGTCTCTTGTTCTTTGTCCCTCTGTCCCTTGGTCCTTGGCTCCTCCAGCCTCCAGCATCTCCGCCAACTGACGACAGGCCGCAATAAAGCCGGTGTTGTCCCCGAACATAACCCCAAACCTTGTGGTGCCGGGGCGCACACGCATATGATCGCCTTCAACATTGGTATCAAAACTGTTTTGGAAGTCCCATGTGTCGATGGTGTAGCCGCGCTTTAGAAGTTGGTACTTCTCGGACCATCGATGCTCGCTCGCGACGCTGTATTCTAAGGCTCGCTCGCATGAATCCAGGCAGTCGACCATCCATGCGTCATCGCCCGTTGCTTTCCAGGTGAAATACACGCCTTCAACGAACAGATACTCCACATCGTTTTCAACGGGGATGCGTTTGAACTCAAAGGTTTTGTCTTCGAATGACTTGTAGAAATCGCCTTCGGTGAATCTCACGATCCAGTAGTTTTCGTCCGGTCCGCGAGAATAGCAGTTGTCGTAAATCATGCCATCGGCCCGTTGACTGTCGCGGTAGAGCTCGATTGCCGACTTGAGTTCCCCGTGGAAGTACTTCATCCCCTTTAGAACATGAACGTGGTCTCGCAACCAGCAGATGAAGTATTGATAAATTTTCCCATTCCACAAGCAGGATTGAGCTTCCCCAAACTCGCTCACCATCGTGAAATGGAGCATTTGCAGCAGGTCATGGAACTGCCCGCTCTTGTCTTGAACATCGGTCTTGGCTTCAACAAGGAACTCGCGGAGAACTGGTTCATGGCCGACAAGGGCTCGATGCCATCCCAATGCTCCTCCGATCAAGAATGTGAGTCCGTCGCCGATGGGCTGACTGACATACTCCCTCCCTTTTCCATCAAAGACTTGGATTCTGCCTGGCCCTGCAGCGACCTCGACCGAATCGAGCGGTCGCAACCGCTGCCCTCGCCTGAGATCGTCGATTGTCAAATCTCTCTCCCGATTCTCATTCCTTGATAAGCAGCAAACTCAACCGTTGCTGGGTTGTTGGCGTCCCCGATCACATGAAGTTCAGGGACTTTGCCTCGGAGTTCGATGGCGAGGTCATTAACGGGACTTGATCCAATGGCAGCGACGACTGCGCCGACATTCGGAACGAGAATCTTGTCCGCCCGCATCACGTCGCGAAGCACCACCGACCCGTCGCAATGCCACTCCGCAAGGTCGCAGCCTACGTGGAACTCCATGCCTCGGCTCTTGAATTGGCGCACCAACTCGTCCATCGTCCAACCCTCGGCACTGGGGCTAAGACGCGGGAACGGGGTGACAAAGTGGACTTTTGCTCCGAGTGCGCTGAGGCGATCGGCAACCACAATGGGTCTCATAAATCCTTCTCGGTCGAGTATTACAACCGATTTCTCCCGGTCGATCTGCCCTGCGAGGGCTTCGTGAACCGTCAAAATTTCGTGGTTAATTCCAGCACTAAGGAGGCGAAGGGGCTTCGAGCCGGTGGCCACGATTACCGCGTCAGGGCTCTCGCCTAGAATGGACTGAAGGGTGGCGTTTACACCGGTGCTTACTTCAAACAGCCCCTTGGCAGCTTGTCTTTGATAGAATTCGGCGATTCGGCCCCAGAGCTTTCGAGTGGGCGATTGGGCCCCGACGAGGACTTGGCCCCCAATCCGATCGGATTTCTCCAACACCACAACCTCATGGCCCCGGGACGCAGCGGCAATCGCCGCTTCCATTCCCGCAGGACCGGCTCCCACAATGACGATCTTCTTCTTACGAATGAGAGTCGGCAATGAGGACCAGGCAAGCTCTCGAGAAGTAAGTGGGTTGTAAACACAGGTCATTCGGTCCATTGTCCCGTGGCAAGACTGGAGGCAGCGAGTGCAGTAGCGGATATCGTCGAGCCTGCCCTCGAAGACCTTTTTCACAAAGTGGGGTTCGGCGATATGGCTCTTGGTCATGACGACTACGTCCATCGCGCCTGACGCCAGAGCCTCCTCGGCCATTTCGGGGGTAGTTATGCTCCCGGCATGCATGATGGGGAGAGTTGTGCCCTTCTTGAGGTCGGAGACAATCGGAATCCACTCGCCATCTGGCCTTGCCATAGGGCCGTGGTGCAGGCGCGCGTCTCCGCCAGTCAGCAGCACGTAATCAACCAGTTTTTCTTCCTCCAACCGGCGGATGACGTATCGATAGTCCGTTGGATCGGAACCGGCTTGCTCCATGTCGTCAGCTTTTAGTCTCACGCCAACGACAAGGTCCGGACCGACGGCTTTCCTCATGGCTTGGAGAGTCTCGATCATGAACCGAATTCGGTTCTGAATGGGTCCGCCATATTCGTCTGTGCGTGTATTCCACTGAGAGTTCAGCATTTGGGAGTGCAGAAACCACTCGTGGCTGTGAAGCTCCACGCCATCGACTCCGCCTTCAGCGGCGCGTCCTGCCGCATCGCCAAAACAAGCGATCATGTCTTGAAGCTCGTCTTTAGATAGTTCTCGACGGTTCTCGTGGGGTCGATATCGAGGCTGTGTCGGCTCGACAGAAGGCAGCGGCTGAGTGAGCGGAACACCGGGCAGTGGATAAAATCCAGGATGGCAAAGCTGAGCGATAATTGGAGTGCCATGCCGATGTCCGGCATCCACGCAAGCTTGATACCGAGGAATCACCGAATCGTCCAAGTTCTCCAACCACCCAGAACCCGGCTTGGGCGAGGTGCAGCCGATCACAAAAAGACCTACGCCGCCCTTAGCCCG
>JACMJO010000472.1 GCA_014380605.1 Fimbriimonadaceae bacterium
CCAATAGATGGATCGGTGAGTTTCCGAGGCGCAGTCAGAAAAAGCGGAAGCCTGAACCTACAAGCTCCGAAGTCGATCGCCGACGTGATCGAACTTGCCGAGTTGACTGATGCGGCAGATCGCAATGGAGTCATCGTCATCAGCGCACTAGGCCGAACCTATCGGGTCGATGTCGATGCCAATCCTGATTTCCCGATGAGGCCAGGCGACCAGGTTTTGGTGCCTCAGCTGTCGGTAGCCAACGAGATCTTGGTCCTAGGCGCGGTGAATAAGCCGGGGAGCTTATCGTTCAAGTCTGGCATGACGATGGAGCAAGCAGTCGCCCAAGCAGGGGGCCTGACGGGGCACGCGATCATGGATCAGATTGCTCTGGTGCGAAAGGACAAACCGGTGGAAGGAGCAGATTGGTCTGCGACCGGTCGCAAAGCGTTGCTCCAGCGAGGCGACGTGGTCCGGGTCGGTAGCCAGGAGAATGGGCGATACGTCAGCGTCATGGGCCATGTAAAGACCTCTGGCCTGGTACCTTTCAAACCTGGAATGACACTCATGGAAGCGCTCGAAGCGGCGGGCGGAACGATCGTAGGAGCAGGCAAGGATGCCGTTGAGATTCGCAAGGTGTTTGGTGGCCGTGGTTCGTCCAAGAAGTACGACCTTAACCTCCTGACCAAGGGTTCAAAGAACGATCCGAAGCTCCAAGCTGCGGATGTTGTTTTCGTCCCCGCATTTTTGTTCAAAGAGACCAAGCAGCCAACATCTGGTTTCCGGCCCGTAGTTCCTCCCCGGAGGTCTCGTTGAGACCGAGTTGGGATAGAAGCAAAGGCCGCCCAGAACCCATAAGAGCCCTTAACCGAATTCCCGAACTCGAGTGCGGCGAAGCCTTGGTGGATATTCGCGACTTTGCGCCGGCACTTAAGATCGCCCGTCCCCATGTAATTCCCTACGTGAGGGAAACAGTTGCCAAGATGGTTCACAAGGCGTCTTTGGCGATCCCCAAGCCATTCTCCCTCGGGCTCGTCGAGGGCTGGCGCCCAATGGCGCGGCAGCAAAGAATCTACGACTTTATGTACGAGAGCGCCGTCGAAGCCTTTCCTCATCGCGACCACGCGGCCTTGCGCCGCACCATTTGTCGATGGATAGCCCCGACTGACCAAAAGGCCCCTCCGGGCCACTGTACGGGCGCTGCCGTCGATGTTTGGCTGTTGGATGAAGCTGGGCAGGAGGTAGACGTATGGTCGCCTTACAGCCGCCACCAGGCCGCCGCGACATTCACGCTTGGCATTGGAGAGCCTCATTCCAGCAACCGGATGATGCTGTACGAAGCCATGGTGGGGGCAGGCTTTTCGAACTGTCGGGACGAGTGGTGGCACTACAGCTTTGGAGACGCCGGTTGGGCGGTGCGGACGGAGCAGTCAAGCTGTTTCTATGGACTCGTTCGGTTGGATGAAGACTTGTACCAGCACGAAGAATTGCTGTCCATAGAAGCAATGAAAGAACGGAAGAATCCGTTCCTAAGCTAGCCTTTCTTAACAGCGACCGCGGAGAAGTCTATCGGATCGGGCGGGACGATTCCATTAGGCCGGAATGAGCCGGGATAGAGCAGGATCGTATCGATCGCGACGTCGGCTCCTTGCGGAGCGTCAAAAGTGATCTTCATCTTGTTAGTTCCTGGAATGACTCGCGTCGTGCCCAAGCGGTACCAGGCAAAGCCATCTCCATAGGCTGACAATCCTTCGCCCTGAACGGTCAAGAGTTGGCTCCCGACCGTCACTCCGAGGAATTGACGAGATCCGGCCGGGATCTTCGCCGCGACCCACACCTCTAGCTCCTCATCCGACCTCGCCAAGAAAGTGTAGTCGGCATAGTAGGTTTGGGCAAGCGACTCCAAGGAAGTTTTGAGGCTCAAAACATTGCTCCTGGAAGTTCCCAGGCGTTGCTGAATCTCGCTGAAATTGTGGTTTCGAGAGAACTCCGCCTCGACCCACGAGTAAGTCGCAAACCTTGTTCCCATTCTCCAGTACCACTGGCGCATGGCGACAAAACTGCCGCCAGGATTCACATCTAATCCAGATAGGGCATCGGTGAAGCCATATCGCTCCTCCATGAACTCGAGTCGGCGGGACTCGGCTAACTTGGCTAGAGCAGAGAACCGGGCAATGGTTTCCTGAACTGCGGGCTCTGGGACAGGAATGTCCTCTGTGCCGAAGATGAGGAGCGGAACTGTACCGATTGTTACCTCGACACCGCCTTTGACAAACTTTGCCTTGGGGTCGGCGCCATCCACTGACTGGAACGACATCTGTCTTGCTTTCGTCGTTCGAAGCTTCACCCTTACCGGCGCATCGGTTGACCAGATCGCGAAAAAGCTGTTTGCGCCATCGACCAGCCTGTAGCCCGAAAACTTGGTCCCGAGATCGACCCGGTTGCCGCTTGCCGGACTCGGAAGCCACCAACTGCCTCCCGGAAGTCTCTGAGCGGTGGCGGGATTCAGCGCGTTTTCAGGGAAGTAAACCGCAGTTGATGCGAAAGAAGGAAGTGCCGTGTCGGATGCCTTCTGCGAAGCGATGGATGCAAGGGCGGCCATCACTTCCTTTGAGGTAGTCCTTGCAAACCAGCCGCGGACGCCAAGCGAGGCAAGATCATCGATGAGCGCTTGCCATTGGGCCGGATCGTTTCCACCATCCATCTCGGTTGCGAGGAACCACCCGGGGGTTTTCCAGCGGTAAACCGTACTCGCGGCCCGACAGGCCGACTCGATCTGTTGAGTGGGGCTCTGTCCCGAAACCCGAGCTCCGATTCCGTCAACTGCTACAGCTTCGCCTTCATAAGCGGATGCCCAACCGCTCCACTCTTGGACGACGGG
>JACMJO010000473.1 GCA_014380605.1 Fimbriimonadaceae bacterium
GCCGAGATCATGCAGGATAAGGTTAGCGGTAGGTGGATATCAGACCACTTGCCGGTCATGGCCTATGTGAAGCAGAAGTAGGACACGCACGTCCTTGGCGATTAAGCCCCGGAGCTTTCTGCCGCAACCACCAAAATGTCCACCGTCCGCAACTCGCGCACCAGGTCATTGATCAACGACCCCTTGGTAAGTTGCTCCAGCTTCGATTTCTCGCTGTGGCCGACCACCAACTGGGTGATGTTGTGGTCCTTGCAATACTTGATGATCTCGTCGAGGACCTTGCCCTTGACAGTCTCCACCCGAATGCCAAGCCGCTCGGCTAGCATGAAATCGTCGTGCAGAATGCGCTCTTCCTCTTCGTTGGGCGCTTTTTCCTCGACAAACAAGGCAAGCGCGTCGGCATTCATCTTCTGCGCCATACGCCAGCCACGACGAACTAGTCGGAGCGAAGATTTGGTGGGGGAAACGCAGATGACCACGCGGTCGTTGGTGGCCCAGAGCTTCTCGATGCGCTTCTTCTTGCGAAACTCGTTCACATCCTCATCGACTCGACCCGCCGCTTCCCGCATCGCGATCTCCCGCAGGGCGCTGAGGGTCTCTTCCTTGAACCAGGTTTGCTTCTGCTTCTCGATCTCTTCTGGGGGGAATATGTCTCCGCGTTCCAAGCGATTGATCAGGGCGCGAGGCGTAGCGTCGATGATTTCGATCTCTTCCGCCTTATGAAGCAACTGGTCGGGAACTGTGTCGGCGATACGAATGCCCGTGATGTCGGCAATCTTGTCGTTGAGGCTCTCCAGGTGGGCGACATTCATGGAGGTCAAGACGGAGATGCCGTGCTCCAGAATCTGCTCCACATCCTGCCAGCGGTACTCATGGCCGGCCCCAGGAGGATTCTTCTTCTCGAGATCGTCGATCAGAACCAGAAAAGGGTGGCGTTTGATGATGGCGTCTACGTTGACGGTCTCGTATTCACGTCCGCCATATTTAAGCTTTTGAGGGGGAATGATCTCGAAGCCGGCCATGTGCTCGATGGTCGATTGTCGCTTGCGAGGATCGATCATGCCTATAGCGACATCTTGGCCGCGTTTATGTCGGCGGTGGGCTTCATCCAGTAGCCGGTAGGTTTTGCCCACACCGGTGGCGAAGCTGAGGAAGATCTTTAGCCGCCCTTTGCCGTCCTTACCGACCTCAGCCATTGGAGCCCTCCGGCTTGATCGTCATGATTCCATCTACCCAACGCTCGAGAGCGGGAGTCAGTTGCTCGACCCGAAGGACGTTATCCGGCGGCAGTTTGGCCTCTTGCCATAAGTAGTTGACCAAAGCCTCTTCGCTCATGGCTTGCCAAAAGCGGTTCTGGCAAGGAACGGTTTCCGTGTCGGCATGGGCTTTGACCAACTCCATGATGTACTGCGGCACGACCACCTTCACGGAGGCAGAGCCACCTTGAGGCTGTAAGACTTTATAGGTACAGATGACTTCGCCGAAGTGGCGGTCGTGAATTTCGGTCAAAAGCTCGATTCGGTAACCGTTAATCGTGGTTCTCTCGAATCCGGTCGAGTGCTTTAGCGGCTTGTCTCCCTCGCAAGTGAGCGCTGACTTCACTGCGAGACGAAGCGTATCGGCGGTGAAAGGCTTTCTCAAAAAGTCGGAGGCACCAGATTCCATCGCGCGGTCGGCAATGTCGACCGTCCCGTAGGCAGTGGTGAGGATAACTCTTGCCTTGGGGTTCTTCTTGCGGATATCTCGCTGAACCTCGATCCCGTGCATGCCCGGCATTCGTTGGTCGAGGAGTACGAGGTCGAAACCCGACCCATCTCCGTACTTTTCCAAGCCGGAAGGCCCGTCTTCGGCGGTGTCTACTTCATACCCGGTGTGCTCAAGGGCCAAGCGCATCATGGTGCGCAGATTGGCCTCGTCGTCGATGATGAGGATTTTGCTCAAGAAGTCATTTCTCCCACGGCTGAGGGTTCGATAGGTAGGGTGAAGTGGAAGGTGCTGCCAGCCCCTAACTTGCTATCCGCCCAGATGTTTCCGCCGTGTGCTTTCACAATGTTGTGCGCGATTGAGAGACCAAGGCCTGCTCCGCCTCCAGTCGCTCCCGGTACTTGCACGAACCGGTCGAAGACTTTGCTAAGGTAATCCGTCGGAATTCCCTCACCTCGGTCTTCAATGCTAAAGGTTACTTGATCAGACGCTCGAGTCGCACGGACCTTAACATTCGCGCCCGAAGGCGAATGGCGGATCGCATTGGCCACAAGGTTGATCAACACCCTTTCGATCTGACTTCGATCCGCCCTCACAAGTTGCAAGTCTGGGTCTATTTCAGTTTCAATGATGATGCCCTTCTCTGCGGCGATGACTTGAGTGCTAGTTATGGCGGCCTTAACCACGTCTCCCGGCGAAACGAGGGAATAGCGCATGGGTTGCGTTCCGGCTTCAAGCTTGGAGAGGTCGAGCAGATCTTGCATCAGTTTATGCAACCTCTCCAGGTCCTGCTTTTGAACTTCGACGATCCCCTTTTGGGCAGGAGTCAACTCACCGACCGCGCCTTCGTCGAGAAGTTGGACCGACATCAGGAGGGACGTGACGGGAGTGCGAAGCTCATGTGATGCGACGCCGATGAACTCGGATTTGAGGCGGTCGATCTCTTTGAGGTGGGTGATGTCTTCGAGCACCACAACCGAGCCTAGCATGTGTCCGTCGTCGTCTTTCATCGGAGTGACCCGCAAGCGATAGGTTCGATTGGTCTCGCCGACTTTGATCGGGATGAGGCTCGTTTCGTCCTCCGCCGCAAGCACCGTTTCTTGTTGAAGCGATCGGTTGATCGCATGAACGATCATTTCATCGCCCACATGCTGGATGATCGGGGTTCGGGGCGTGGCGGGGCTGGGGCCGAAGAGTCCTTCCGATGCCTTGTTCAGGTACACGATCTGCCCCTTGGCATCGGTCACGATGACTGGGTCGTACAGGGCGTCGATGGCCTGGTCGGACATCTTTTCAGCGCGTTGCAATCGTCTTTGCTCCGTTTGGCGAGCCTCCGAGAGCCTCTCCGACATCACATTAAAAGCGTTTGCCAACGTCCCCAATTCGTCGGATCGATTGAGTTCCAGTCGATCTTCAAGCTGTCCCGATCCGATGGACTCGGCTCGCTCCGCCAGCAGGCTGAGCGGCTTCAAAATGCTTCGAGAGAGGGCAATCGTCATCCCAATCGCAAGGAGAAGGGAAGCCCCAGCGATAAGGATGCTTCTGCCTGCAGATTGCTGGACGAGGGACTTTGCCGCCTCGCTCTCGCGAAGCATCGCGTTTTGGTTGATCCGGATTAGCTCGTTGATGGCGGTATTGAGGTCCGAATAGTGAAGAGACTCGTCCAGGGAGATTTCGGCTTTCTCCTGTTCGCCCAGAACCTCTTTCTCTGAGAGCCCTTCCACGATGACCCGATGCTCCTGGTACCGGTTCCCGATCTGCTCGATGATCTCAGTTTCGCCGGCTTCATTTACCGCCAGTCGAGCCGCCGCCAATCCCTCGGAGAACTCCTCACTGCCCTTCTTGAATCGAATCCTCGCGACGGGTTTGTTATCGATCAGGAGTTCGCTGTATCCGGCAAGATCCAGCATCAGACCGTTCTGCATTTGCTGGGCGGCGGAGATGCTTTTGTAGTTGCCCTCTAAAACCCGATCGATGCCGCGTCCGAGGGCAACGAAGTTGGTAATCGCCGCGCTCATGACTACGCCCAGCAACAGCACCAAAACCAGATGGCTGACCAGGAGCCGCATTCGCACGGAGCGCATGACCCATTTTGCCTGAAGGCAGTCTCGGTAGAATGAAAGTCGATGCGGTTCGCAAGATTTACCATCCCGCTTGGGATCATTCTCGCGGTGGCAGGGTTGGCGATGTACCTCAATGCCAAGCCCAATCCTCGGGATATTCCCGGCATCGACATGAGCCAGCCCGAGCATCCGGTCACCGCGAAAATGACCGCCGATGCGGACAAGAGCACCTTAAAACCAGCGCTAGAATTCGTTGGTAAAGGCGTGCGCGGGGAAGCAGTCCAAATCTCCGGCGTTCAGGACCGCCCCCAGTTCGTACTGTTTATCCTTGATGGATGTCCCTGTAGTATCGATGCTCAACCTCTCTTCAACGGCCTGTCAAAGCATTGGAAGGGAAAGGTCGATTTCTACGGCGTGATCGACTCGGAACAGAAGAAAGCCAGGACCTGGACCAGCGACTATCGAGCCGCCTTCCCCGTCGTCTCCGACCCATCGAAGAAGCTCATTAAGACCTACGGAGCGAAACAGTCCGTTTACTGCGCGCTGGTCTCCAAAGAAGGCAAGATAGTAAAGCTATGGCCTGGCTACAGTTCCGGCTTGCTGAAAGAGATGAACGAATTGATCGCCAAGGAACTGGAAGAAAAGCCCACCCACTTCAACACCCAATACGCGCCGGTCGACAAGACATCGGGTTGTTTTTTCTAGGTTAACGGGGATGAACTTTGGCCCGGACGAAGGGACTCGAACCCCCAACCCTCAGTTCCGAAGACTGATGCTCTATCCATTGAGCTACGTCCGGGCGAGATAGAAAATATACCCGAAAAAGCTGCTAGCTGTCAGCTATTAGCTTGTAGCAAGAGGCAGGTTGAAATACGTGACATGACGAAAATACCTAAAGATGTGGGCCTGTTCTCCGATATTGAAGATGTACGGAGAACATCGACATGCAAACACTTATTCAACCGATTCTTGGCCTGGACAACGAGTTTCCCGCCAGTGTGTTTGTGCTCAATCACGTCACCAGTAAACGATACGGCTGCTATTGCCACCAGAACGTTCACGGCCTTGCGTGCTTCAGCACCGAGGGCGGCGCGGCCAAGTTCGGCCAGTACATCGA
>JACMJO010000474.1 GCA_014380605.1 Fimbriimonadaceae bacterium
AGTTTGGAAGTTTCTCGCTGAGACGGCATAGGTTTGGAAAAGGTGCTAAGGCGAAAGAAGGACTCCTTAGCCGCAAACCAAGATGCCGTAGTGCCGTTCGTCCCGTTTCCCATGGAACCCCTCCGACAAACCCGTCGTTTAAGTAAACGAACATCGACACCAGGGGAGCTTGCTACAAGGCTGAGAGTTCTGGATAGCATCCACGAAGACCCTGTGAACCTGATGCGGGTAATACCGACGTAGGAAACGTGAATAAAAATGATGTTCAAACCGGAAGTCGTTTCTTGATTGAAGCGGCTTCCTTCTTTTTTGCCTGACCGTAGGATAATAGGCCAGTGAAGTCCCGACATGGTTTAGGTCAGCTCACATTTGCCCTGGGCCAGATCTTGGCTTTCGCCGCAATGGCAAGTGCCTGGTTCTTGGTAGGCGGATTCAAAGGCGACGTAGCGGCTGGTGGCAAGCTTATCTTCTTTGCCCTCATCGGCGTTTCTTGTCTGTTCGGCTTTGGATCATTGCTTCTGCTGTCCGGCCAAGCACGTTCGTCGGTATCGTGGGTGCCGGTGGTCGGGTTGCTTGTCGTCGGAAGCGGTTCCGCAGTTCTTGCGCCCGTCTTCGCCGGCGCCCGAGCAGCCGCTACTAAGTCAGTTTGCATTCTAAACTCAAAGAAACTCGGTACCGCCATGTTCATTTACATGGTGGATTGGGATGAGCGATTTCCTCCAACGGAAAAATGGCAAGAGCTTATTCAGCCCTTCACCGCGGTCGAGAATCGGAATCTCCGGTGCCCGATTTCCGATCTTCCGTTTTCCTACGCCATGAATCGCGCCCTATCGAGGGTACATCTGGGCAAGCTGGAAGACCCTGCTAAGACGATCCTGCTCTTTGAAGCCTGGTCAAACAATCCCAACAAGTCCGGTGGCAAAGGATCGTTCGTGGCAACTCACGGGCAGTTCGGTTCCGCGTACTTTGCGGATGGCATTGCGAAGATGGTCATACCAACGGACTCCAGTATTCGATGGAAGCCTTAGTCCAACCTTGCCAGTCACACCAGCGACTGATAGGATATGCCCATGGCTCGAACAATCTGTATCGCCTTCGCAATCATCGGCCTCTGTATTGGCTGCGGCCCCAAAGAAGTGGAAGCGACTTCCTCCACTTCCTCTACTGCTCCTTCGACGGCCGCCGGTTATGCCGACGTCCAAGCCGTTTTCACGAAGAGCTGTGTAGGTTGTCATGGCGACACCAATCCCAAGGCAGGCATCAGTTTGACAAATCATGAAGCGCTCATGAAAGGGACGGCAGTTACTGCCGGCGATCCCGCAAACAGCCTCCTCATCCAAGCCTTGAGAGGTGCCGACGGCAAAAAACAGATGCCAATGAACGCTCCACCTCTCACTGAAGATGAAATCAAAAAGGTCGAGGACTGGATCAAAGCAGGCGCAAAGGCGTAGAAATCGCGCTATCGTTATTGCAACCCTAGGCCCGTTCGGCTAATATCCCCCTATGAGGGTTTCGTGTCTTTTTGTGAGCGCCGTCGCGCTGATCCCCGTTTTTGCGCCCGCCCAGTTCGACTCGGGAGCGGGTGCCGCGCCCAAGGCTCCGGTCGGCTCCGTTGAACGATTGCTTGAGCCACTTGTGTTCCGCAATGTGGGCCCGTCTGTCTTTGGGGGTCGCATTCTTGATATCGAGGTGCATCCCAAGCACATCAACACGATCTTTGCGGCGGCCGCAACGGGCGGCATCTTTAAGACCGTTAACAACGGAACCACCTGGACTCCGATCTTCGACCAATACGGCGCGGTGTCAATCGGCGACATCGCGATCTCCCAGAGCAACCCCGACATTCTCTATGTTGGCTCGGGCGAGAACACAAGTACGCGAAGCGCCCACTACGGGGATGGGGTTTATAAGTCCACTGACGGCGGAAAGACCTGGGTTAATGTGGGCCTGAAGGATAGTCGGCGAATCGGCCAAGTTCAAATCGATCCCAAGAACCCGGACATCGTTTATGTCGCGTCGATGGGCTATCTGTACAAGGGCGGCGGCGAGAAGGGAATCTACAAAACGACCGACGGCGGGAAAACCTGGACGCAGGTTTTGAAGAGCGACAACGACACCACCGGATTCATCGACGTTCAGATGGACTCTAAAAACCCCAAGGTCCTTTACGCCGCAAGCCATGACCGATTGCGACGGGCTTGGAACATCCGTGAGAATGGCGTGGGAGCCGCGATCTACAAGACGACCGATGCCGGCAAATCTTGGAAGAGGCTGGAAGGCGGGCTTCCCAAAGGCGAGAACGTCGGCCGAATCGGATTGGCTGTCTATCCCAAAGATCCTAAGCAGATCTATGCCTTTTTCGACATGAAAGGACAGGGCGGCGGAGGCCAGATTTGGCGAACCAAGGACGGCGGTAACTCGTGGGTGAAGACGAACGACACTAGGCTTAGCGGAGGCTCCTACTATAGCCGGGTCTTTGTCGATCCAAGCAACCCTGAGATCGTGTATGCGCCAAATCTGAACCTGATGCGAAGCAAAGATGGAGGCAAGACCTTTGAGAATCTTGGCTCCCGAGCCCATGTCGATTGGCACACGGTGTGGGTCAACCCGAACGATTCGGACCATGTGCGCGCGGCCTCGGACGGTGGCTTGTACTACACCTACGATGCCTGGGCAACCACCTGGCACATCAACAACCTTCCGATTTCCCAATTTTACGCTATCAGCGCGGACTCGTCCACTCCGTACTACGTGATGGGCGGCACTCAGGACAACGGCTCTTGGCGAGGCCTCTCACAGACCCCGAATCGAGGTGGAATCTTCAATTGGCATTGGGAAGCGATCTTGGGCGGAGACGGATTCTACAACGTTCC
>JACMJO010000475.1 GCA_014380605.1 Fimbriimonadaceae bacterium
GACAGCGCGATAAATCGCGCAGATGAAAGCGGCAATGAATTGCCGCACTCTAAAGAGCTTCCGTGTGATCCAGAGAGACCCAAAAGACCTAGGGTTTGGGGTTTTGGGGAAAGGCGCGATAGATTAGAGTTGCCTTGTGCGACTGATACCGCGAGTGGATCGGTAAAGGAGTATGAACATCGCAAAACCCATAGCCAATCCCGCCGTTCGGACCATGCAACACACCACCAATCTGACCCCAGATGAAATGGTGCGGATGTATGGAGACGACGTTTGGCGGTACGTATCATCGAAGCTTCCCCGCTCGGAAGACGCGGAAGATGTGGCAATGGAGGTGTTCGGCATCGCTTGCCGGAAGATCCACGTTCTACAAAAGGTTGAATCCCCTAAGTTGTGGCTTTTGGCAGTTGCTCGGAAGCGGGTGATGGATTGCCTTCGGCGGAGATATCGTCGATCGGAATATCCATTGCACGACGCCATCGAGCATGCCGCCCCGGAAGACGCATCGAGCCGTGAACAAATCCAGGCCCTGGTTGCCAATTTGCCCCCCGTGCAGAGAGACGCCCTGATTCTGAAGTATGTCAACGGACTTGAAACCGTCGAAGTGGCACGCATCATTCGCAAGTCGCCAGACGCCACGAACAGTTTGCTCCAGCGAGCACGAGAAACCATGCGCCAGTTGGGCGCGGAGGCCATCCATGGATAAGCACTTAGAAGAAGAAGCCTTGATGAAGAAGTTGATGGAGGAGTTACCCATGTCGAATGAAATGCCCCCAAACGTTCGCAACAAGGCAATGAATATCGCAGTTGAGACCAACCGCCGAGCGCAAGCTGCTCGCCGACCTCGAGCCGTCGCCTGGATGACGGCAGGAATCGCCACTTTCGCAATCGGCGCGTTCTTCCTGATGCCCAAACCGGCGTCGGCGAAGGCGTGGACAATGGTGAAGCAAGCGGTCGAGAAGATCACGTCCGTTCAGATGGACATCAAGGTGAAGGATGCCAAAGAGGGTCCTCAGATCGTTCGAATCGCGATGCAAGGCGATCGCGTTCTGATCGATGCGGGCGAAGGTACCAAGCTGTTTATTGGCGGCGATTCGTTTCAGGTCTATGAAGCCAAGACGAACACCATCACGAAGATGACGATGCCGGCCGGCATGATGGACTTCATGCCCGATGTGATGGGCGAAGTTGCCGGAGCTTTCGACCTCAAGAAAGAGATTGCCGAAATGGAAACCAAATATGGAAAGGACCATATTCGGGTGATGCCGATTCGGACAGAGAATGGTCGAAACGTGTACGACGTAGTGATGACCGATCCCGAGGGACCGGGCAAGGCCTTCCTGACGGTCGATGCGGATACGGACTTACCGATCTACATCGATGCTTCTGGAATGGAAGACGGGAATGACGAGAACGTGGAGATCACTCTCCGCTACAACGGAAACGCGGTTATAGAACCCAATTTCCCCAAGGATGCCAAGATTCAGTCGTTCGACATGGGCAACCTGATGAACGGCGAGATGAAGGGTAAGGACCTCGGAAAGGCGTTCGAGAACTTCAATCCTTTTGGCAAGCACGGAAAGTAGATTAGCTTCGGGAGCCCCTCCTGACCATTTGGTTGGGAGGGGCTTGTTTGTTCAAGGCAAGGGATGATGCTTTGAAGAACTGATTTGGTGATGATGAGGGCTCGAATTGCGTTACTTCATCCAATCAGTTCATCAAGCAATCAGAAGATCATCTCCAAGCCCGGGTATGACTAACTCATGATCCACGCCGAGATGCTTATCGATGGCCACTTCATTGGGGGGCCTTGCGACCAGGCGACGGGCAAGCAGGTGGTTCGGAATCCCTATGATGGGTCCCTCGTGGGGACCGCGGCGGAAGGTGGACTGGGTGAGTTGCGTGGGTGCCTGGATGCGGCTTGGGATGCTTACCAGACCTGGCGGTTTTCTTCAGTTTCGGATCGCCATAAGCTACTTCGGCGTGTCGCGGATCTTGTTCGGGAGCGTTCGGGCGAACTTGTCGACCTGCTGACCGACGAAGTCGGCAAGCCGGTGACTTGGAGCCAAGGAGAAGTTAAGCGAACCGCGATTACCTTTGATCTTGCGGCGATGAAACTCGACAACTGGAACGTCTACGGAGAGATCGAGCTTGGAAACGACCCACGAGGCAAGGACTATGAGGCTCGAATTGAGCGATTCCCGATCGGCCCGGTTCTCGCCATCGTGCCGTACAACTGGCCGTTCAACCTCGCGGCCCATAAGATCGCGCCCGCTCTAGCGGTGGGCAACACCCTGATCCTTAAGCCTTCCCCACTGGCTCCACTTTCCACCTTGGCTCTGGCTCGGCTCATCCACGAGGCTGGATGCCCACCCGGCGTCCTCAATGCCTGGAACGGTCCGACTCAGGTTATCAACAAAGTCTCGCACGACCCTCGATGCCGGATGGTTAGCTTTACGGGCTCGCCGGCCGTTGGTTGGAAGGTGAAGCAAGACCTTCCTCCAGATAAGAAGGTCACCCTGGAATTGGGAGGAAATGGCTTCGCTATGATCTGCAATGACGCGGACCTGGCTTGGGCAACGAGTCGGTGCATTGCCGGGGGCTACGGATACGCGGGACAAGTATGCATCGCGGTCCAACATGTATTGGTCGAGTCGGCAGTCTATGAAAAGACGAAACAGAGTCTGATTGAGCAGACCAACGCCTGCCCTTGGGGCGATCCAAGAAGCGAAAAAACCGTCTGCGGTCCCATGATCTCACCCGAGGCGGCGGATCGGGTTGAAGAGTGGATCATCGAAGCCGTATCGCAGGGCGCGAAAGTCATTGCAGGTGGGGGCCGAGAAGGCAACCTCATCAAACCGACGCTCCTGGAGAGTGTTCCAAGCCATGTGAGGCTCTCAAATGAGGAAGTTTTCGGGCCTGTCCTTACTTTGCAGCCCTTTAGCGATTTCGATCAAGCCATTCGAAAAATCAATGAAAGCAAATACGGGATCCACGCTGGAGTGTTTACCAACGACCTCGATCGTTTCGGCCAGGCGTTCCGAGAACTTCAGGTCGGGGGCTTAGTCGTCAACGATTACCCCACGCTGCGGTTCGATAATCTCCCATACGGAGGTCTGAAACAAAGCGGGTTTGGACGCGAAGGCGTTCGGTCTGCCATGGAAGAGATGACGGAGTGGAAGTCGCTGGTAGTGAGAAAGGGATAATAGGGCATGGCAATGACGCGTGTGTCTTTGGCAAAAGCCCTGAAGGTCAAGAATCGGCAGATTCAGAAAGTGAAGGATCTGCAACAGCGAATTCAGGCGTGCAACAGCTATTTGGAGGGTTCAGAACCCGACTTCGACGCGAATGAACTGTATGGCCAGTTGGTAACAGAGACAGAGCGACTTTGGCGAACCAAGGCCGCGATCAATGGCGCCAACGCACAGATCCAGGCGGCTATTTACGAAATGGCGGAAGCAAAGGGCGTGGTTGCGTTTCTAAAGGGGCTTAACACCCAGCGCGGATTGCAAATGCTTGCGTACATGGCAACCCAGCCGCAAGAGTACGTGTCTCAGATCACGGCCCAGGCTGCCCACGAGAAGATTCATGGGTTAGAGAAGCGAATCGACGAGTTGCAGGACGAGCTTGACGTTCACAATGGAACGGTGACGGTGGAAGTCGATATCAGCGAATAGGTCGAAGGGGGACAAACGGAAAATGAAGACGGCGATAGCAACCATTCCGGAGTTTTTCCGGACTTCCTATGAAAAGGAAACTGATGCATGACGAGGACAATGCCGGCCATGGATTTGGCTGGAATCAAGACGCAAGTCTCTTGGGTCAAAGGTTAACATTCAAGCCTCAAAATTCTTTACGCATCGCACGCGCCGCGAGTCCCCCTTGGGCCACACACTAATCACCCATGGATAGAACCTTCCCATCAAAAGTAGATCGCCGGCTGGCGGTGATGTCGGTGTGATGTCCATTGGCGTAAACCATCGCTTCGGCAATTGCGGAGCGCAAGCCCTGGATGATGGTGTCAGGTTTGACCGCGGGGCCGTGCGATATGCGATGAAGGAGATGATGGAATGGAAGCCTCTGGCGGCAAAGAAGTTCTTGTAGGACAGATCGTTATCACGACATCTAGTGGAGGCAGCGTCCGGAAATCGTTTAACGTCTGCATGGGCGGTGGAGTGCTCGCGCTGGCTTTCGGGATCGCGTTCTCGGAGCCCATGGCCCTCGTCTACAGTCTGATCGGTCCGCTGGTCGCCCTGACGCTGGCCCCGATCGCCTACATGTTGGGTTCTGAGGCACTCATCTGCAAACGGGCCTGGTGGAATGGGCGCCGCTTGCCCTACCGGAGCATCGAGAGGATCGTTCCAATCTTTCCCTATGGGGATTTCACCCGCCCCGCTGCTATGCACATGGTCGTTTACAACGGGCAGAAGGTCTACCTGTGCGCGAAGGACCAGCCGCAACTCTTATCCGAGATTCTGCTACGTGCACCACACCTACGGCTGTTCGGATACGAGTGGCGAAGAGAGTTCACCCTCGACTCCCTTAATAGCGGCTCTAGCGGATAGCTTGCTCAGTTTCGTTATCGAAGACGTGGATTCTCTCCAAGTCGACGACAAACTCAGCGGTCTGGCCCTCTTTGATCTTCGTGCCCGTGTCGATGGTCGCGATCATGTTGTGCTTGCCCGCGCCTAGATAGGCTACGTACTCGGGGCCGAGGGGTTCCAACACGTCGACTTTGGCGGAGATTGTGTTTCCAGCCTCTGCCTTCACGTGGGACTCCAGTGCCTTGTCAAGAATGGCTTCGGGTCGGATTCCTAGCGTTACCTTCTTGCCGACATAAGCTGCAGCGGGATGGGTCGCAGGGATCGGAAGGCGGAAGTCACCAACATCGATGAAGGCGCTGGCGCCGTCCCGAACGATCTCGGCATCCAGGAAGTTCATAGGAGGCGACCCAATGAATCCGGCAACGAACTTATTAGCGGGCAGGTTGTAAACCGTCTCGGGAATGTCGCATTGCTGGAGAACGCCGTCCTTCATGATGGCGATGCGCTGACCCATGGTCATGGCCTCAACCTGGTCGTGGGTGACATAAACCGTTGTGATCCCTAACGATCGGTGCAGGCGGATGAGCTCAGCCCTGGTTTGAACACGGAGTTTAGCGTCCAAGTTGGAAAGCGGCTCGTCCATCAAGAAGACTTTAGGCTTCCTGACAATAGCGCGAGCGAGAGCCACGCGTTGCCGCTGGCCCCCTGAGAGCTCCTTGGGGCGACGCGCTAGGTACTTCTCAATATCCAACATTCGCGCCACTTCTTTCACGCGAGCATCGATATCGGCCTTGATCTTCTTGGCTTCGCCCATGTGGCTGATCTGCCAGAAGAAACTACGCAACTCGCGGAGCCGAAGCCCAAACGCGATGTTGTCGTACACGTTCATGTGTGGATAGAGCGCGTAGTTTTGGAATACCATCGCAATGTCGCGATCCTTCGGCGGGACATCGTTAACTCGTACGTCGCCGATAAGAATGTCGCCGTCGGTCGCCTCTTCCAAGCCTGCGACCATCCGCAACGCCGTGGTTTTTCCGCATCCAGATGGGCCAACGAGGACCATGAACTCCTGATCCTTGATTTCGAGATTGAGGTTATCGACCGCGCGTACGTCTTTGCCGAAAACCTTGCTTATGTTCTTGAACGTGACTCCTGCCAACCAATCGCTCCTTAGGGGTGTCGAACCGCATTATAACCTTTACCTGCCTTTACGGAAACTAAACCGTGATATATCGGACAATCTTTTACTTCGAGCCTTTGCCGCTTAGCTGGCCAGCTTATTGGGAAAACCCTCCCTTAATCTTGACTTTTTAGTCAAGAATGAGAAATCATGTCGGTCAGGAATATGAGTGCCTCTCTCGAAACCCCGTCCCCCGCCGTCAACGAAGCCGGTTTCGTCGCTATCAACTTCATCACGTGCCAAGACGATTACTGCTCGCGATTCGAGGAGTTGTTCTCCACCAGGGCGAAGGCAATCGACAACATGCCGGGATTCAAGAACATGCAAGTCTTGCGGCCTAACAAACCTGACGAGCCTTATCTAGTGGTTAGCCACTGGTCAAGTGAAGCGGAATTCAAGGCCTGGGTGGGGTCGGAAGAGTTTATCGAGGGCCACAAGCGGGGTTTTGAGGATCTTCGACGAGCCAAGGAGCGAGGCGAAGAGCCTCCAATGACCTCCAACTTTGTGACATATGACGTTATTGCCCGGTAGCTAATCAAATTCGCAAGC
>JACMJO010000476.1 GCA_014380605.1 Fimbriimonadaceae bacterium
CCCGGTTCCTGGAGTTCCTTGGATCGAAGCCAGGGGTTCGGGTTATCGGTCGGGCTGTGCCTGGACCGACGCGGTTGCCAACCATGTCTTTTGTTCACAACTCGTTGGCGCCCCAGGCCATTTCCGATGTGGCTGTGGCAGCCGGGATTGGAATGAGATGCGGGAATTTCTACTCGGTGCGCCTCCTGGAGCGGATGGGGATCGATCCGGCGGCAGGCGTTGCCAGGGCTAGCTTTGCGCACTATAACACGGTCGAGGAAGTGGATCGGCTGATCGCCGCGTTGGAGCCAATCCTATAAGGCAATCGGACCATGGGCAAAGTTTTGTTAAAAGCCCGAGCCTGTTGGCCGAATAAATTCGGCGATCCCAGGTCTTTTACTACCTGTCAGCAAACCTAAAGCGGGATTCGCCGATCTGGAGATTAGCGGTCCGTCGCTACCGGAAGAGAATCTTGTCCAGACCGACCACAAACCCCGAGAGTTTTTTCACCTCTCGCGCCGCAAGAGCGACGCCTTGCATGAAGGACGCGCGATCCATTGAGTCGTGCCTTAGGGTCAAAATCTCTCCGAGCCGACCGAAGATGACCTCCTGGTGGGCTACGTAGCCAGGAAGGCGGACGCTGTGGATATTCACGTCCTTATAGCTACCGCCTCGCGCGCCTTCCACCTTAATCGCGGCCCTTGGCTTGCGGGTGGGGGCGTCTTGGCGGGCCTCATTGATCACCTCTGCCGTTCTCATAGCGGTGCCGCTAGGGGCGTCTTCCTTACGATCGTGATGCAGTTCGATGATCTCGCAGTCGGGCATCCATTTGGCGGCCATCTCGGCGAACTTCATCATGAGGACGGCGCCGATAGCAAAATTAGGAACATACATTCCCGGAATACTCGTCTCCTTGCATCTGAGAGCGATCTCTTTGAGGTCGGCGGCGCTCACGCCCGTGGCGCCGATAACGGGGGAAAGGCCCCGCTTGACGGCCGTATCCGCGTGTTGAGCGGTGCCGCTTCCGTGACTAAAGTCGATAAGGACGTCTGCTTGGATGTTATCGAGGGATGCGCCAAGTTTGTCGACTACTGCGATGTCTGGGGCACGGCCGCCTGCGAATTCTCGGCAATTGACGCCAACCTTCTCCCTGTCCACGGCAAGGACAACCTCAAGGCCAGGCTCTTGGTGGACCGTTCGCAGAACCTCTGTCCCCATGCGCCCGGCGGCTCCTACCACCGCTAATCGAATCGTCTTGCTTTCATCCACTGCTTAATCCTCAATCCTGCGCATCGTCGTTCCTCCGGTCTCGATCAGCCAAGGAAGGCCCTTGTCGTCCAAGAAAGCCTTGATCGGTCGGTCTCCTTGAGTTTCAATTTCGTGGACGACGACGGATTTCCCTCCGATCTTAATCGATTTCTTGCCTCGATAGATGGTGGTTTGAAGTTCCCAGCTTAGGGAATCCATATTCAGCACGTAGGCACGGACCTTCTGGCCAGACTTTGGCTGGTCGCGGACAAACCAGAACTCACTGAGATTCGTTCTCGGCGCGGTTTCTACAAGGGAGGCTTGGCGAGTTGATCGCTTTCCGCCGTCGATGCTGATTATGTTGGCCCCCTTGGCATCGAAGGTGGCGATGACTTGCTTCTGAAGAGCGCCGCCCGGGATGTTCGAGTCCATGAACTTGCGGACCGGGTTGCCGAGCTTGTCGTAGGTGTTCTGGCTACGGATAGCCATTTTCTGAGAACTGACTAACAGGTCCATCTTGAGGTCTACGGTCTTCGACCCGTCGGCGCCCAACTTCTGACTGATGGACGCCGTGCCGACATTTTTGCCGGCGATCTCTACGGAGAGCTTTGTCTGAGCGGTCGCTAGGGACGCAATTGATACAGCGAGGACGGCAACAAAGATTCTCATGGCTTTTCTTCGAGAATGAGACGCGCGGCTTCGATTCCAGATTCGTATGCTCTTTCAACACGACCAGCGCTTAGCCCATCTCCGGCGAGAACCACCCCTCGATGGTTGCGGTTGACGGATTCAAAGACGGCGGTAATTTCGGGTTGGCTGTATTTCCAACGTTTGGTATCGACGGCGATGGGTTCGCGATACTCGCTGCCGAAAAGTTGGGAGACCCAAGGGAGGACATCTTTGAGCACACGCGCGTCGTCGGTTTGGTAGTGATCCTGGCTATAGGCGGGGCTCATTTGGAGGACGATCGCACACTGCCCATCGGGGGCGCGGGCTTGCGATTTAATGGATTCCATGGAGACCCAAGTTAAAGGATGACGTTGCTCGACATCGATGAGGGCGTGGTAGGGGACGTTGGGATTGGGCTGGTTGAAGCCAAGCATGATGGAGAGGCAGCTTCGATAGCGGGCGTTTGCAACTGGGCGACTTTCACCAAGCGACCACAAAAGAAGAGAAGCTTGGGGAATGGGGGGAGTCAGGATAACCTTGTCAAACCTCTCGCCTTCAACCTCGTACGCTCCGTTCTGCCGTTCAAGCCGATCTACGGTGGTGTTGAGGCGGATTTCAAGGCCGTTCGCCAACAGCTTGGCGAGGTGGTTGTTACCCGATCGATAGCTGTAGCGCGGAATGGCGTTCCGGGCCGCATCACCGGGATGGGCGCGAAGATTTACGTGGGTGTAGATCGGCGATTTGATCTCGATCAGCTCGGACGTGTCGAGTTCTTGGAGCATGGCGGCTTGAATGCCGAGCCCGCGTGGAGCAATGCTGGTTGCGCCTGTGTCGAAGGTGAAGTCGTCCACCTTGCGAGTGGCCAAGCGACCTCCGGGGCCCCGCGACTTTTCGAAGAGAACAACCGGGATGCCTGCTTTTGCTAGGGTTCGACCGGCGGCGAGTCCAGCGACGCCTGCGCCGACGATGGCGACCCTCAAGCGGCCTCCGCGGCCCCTTGTTCTGAAGTCACAAGCGCAGCTGCCTCGAGACCGCTTCGAATCGCACCATCGATGCTTGAGTTCTGTGTGAACTCGCCCGCCAAGTACAGGCCCGTATGGCTGGTGGCGTTGCCCGGTAGGCGCTCGATGAATCCGACCGGTTGCGCCATCTGAGCGAAGCCGATTCGATAGCCGCGAATGAACCGCCACATGTAAGCGCCCTTACTTGGCACCCACTCGTTTAGTTCCTGCTTGGCGATTTCCGCCAGTTCTTGATCCGATTGCTCGGGGTTACCGAGGACCGTCACCGAAGCCAGATGTTTACCGCTCGGCGCATACGTGGGCGACGCATTGCTTACTGGGGCGACGTGATTCACAATCCCCTTCCCTGATCCGTTTAGAAGCAAATAAGCTCCATCGACAACCGGCGTTGCAGTCTCAAAATAAAGGCAGGTGGAGGATTTGTGGCCTTCCGCAGTCGGTTGGCCGGCGAGTCGGGATGCTTCTTCCGCCTCAGTTGCAATCACTACTGAGTTTGCGTCGATAGTTTCCGAAGTGTCGAATCGAATTCCAGTCGGATGGCCGTGACTGTCGCGGACTATCTGATCGACCTTGTTTCCAAATCGAAACAGGTATCGCGGGATGTCGGCGGTGATCTGATCGGCAATCGCTTGAATCCCGTTTGCCGGTATGGCGGTCTGCCCTTGGTTCAGCATCGCCCAAACGAAAAGAAACTGCCGGGAATCCACCGTCAGGCTCTTGTCTAGGAAAATGCCGCCGAGAAAGGGTCGGAAGAAGCGATCCATAATCTCGTCGCCAAATCCGAAGCCGCGCAAATAGTCCTCGGTCGGCATCGGGTCGGTAGCATAGGCTTGCCGAACCGACATATGGCCCGCAGAACCGCTGAATTTGGCGAGAAGCCTCTTATCGCCAAGGGGGATGGTCTTGCTCCTCACCAGTTCGAATTTGGTGCGGAACATATCCATCAAGGTTTGTGGCTCAAGGAGGCTAAGGTTACCGCCGTGGAAAATGTGAGCGCCCTTCTCAAACTTGCCAAGATTGAGCGCGTCCATATCCAGTTCCCGCTTTGCGCTTGGATAGGCGGTGAAGAGCGTCTGAAAGCCCCGGTCGAGAAGGAAGCCGCCTTCCCTATCGGTTTTGAGGCGTCCACCGGGCCGGTCATCGGCATCGACGACGATAACGGGAACTCCCAACTGATGGAGTTTTCGAGCGCACACCAACCCCGCGAGCCCTGCGCCCACGACCACAACCGGCTTGACCATTGCGGAAGTTGTACCTGGTTTGGGAGCCCCGCACTCTTGGTATGGGAGCGGTTGATTGCCAGGGAATTCCGGAGATAATCTAGGAAAGTCCCACGGCTTCGCGGACAGGAACCGCGAACGCTATTACAATAGAGGCTAGCTTCTTGCCTAAGCCATGAACGAGCACAGCCATTACAACGATCAAGATGCGGAAGAAATCCTTCGCATCGCATCACGCGATACTGCGACGGGTGGCATGTCGCGAGATAAGCTCGTGGAGACTGCTGCCGAGTTGGGGATTACTCCCGAGGCAGTTGCCAAAGCCGAAGAACAACTGGTCATGAAGCGTGAGGCAGATCGCGGCCACCTTGAAGATCAGGAACTCCGCAAACAATTCGAAGGGGAGCGCCGAGGCTCTTTTATGACCGACCTGTGGAGCTATCTGGGCACCAACGCGGGCCTCGTCGGCATCTGGTACATGACGGGGGCAAATTACTTCTGGCCGGGCTGGGTTCTCTTTGGCTGGGGAATTGCAGTAGTTACAGACGGTTTACAGACGTTTTTCAACAAAGACGAAACCAAGTTTCAGCGCTGGAAGAGACGTCGCCATCGAAAGGCCATGGGCTCCGAACAGATGGGCGACCAGTCTGTGCCGGTCCTAGATGAAATCACCGCCGCGGGCGAAGTCAGCAAGATCGAAGCGATCAAGGAGCTTCGCGAGCGACTCAGCCTGGACCTCAGAGACGCCAAAGACATGGCGGACAAGTACGAGCAAAAGAACCCCGGCGTGTTCACATAGTGTGACGTCGCCTATCAAACTTGCGAGATTGTGCAAAACCCCGCATACTTCTCACTCGTTAAGTTTCAATGAAGAGACGACACTTAGATCAACGAAACACACGCACGAAGCGTCGAATCGTTGAACAATGTCGTTCCGAAGATGCGACTCTTGCCACTATACTTACACGTTCATGGATGAACGATCGGA
>JACMJO010000477.1 GCA_014380605.1 Fimbriimonadaceae bacterium
CCATCCTCCGGGATGCCAAGATCGCAGTGAAGAAGGACGGTGACCGCTACCTTGTTGAGGCGGCCATTCCCTTGACGGCCCTTGAACTCAAGCTCACCTCAGGCCTCACCCTCCGCGGCGACTTCGGTGTCACCCACGGCGATCCCGCCGGCAAGCGAACCCGCCTGCGCACCTACTGGAGCAACCAGCACACTGGCATCGTGGACGACGCTGTCTTCGAACTCATGCTTGAGCCGAAAAACTGGGGCGAGCTCAATTTCCAATGAGTCATTCCCCGCCAACCGGTCATCCAGTTTCAACCACCTCCATCGCGCGGCCCGTTGTGGCACTGACCGACTCCAATTCAGGCTGTGAGACGATAGTATAAGCCATTGAGACGTTACACGTAGAGGGCGGCTTGATGATCTGCAAAGCTCATGCAGTTGGATCGAAACCCATCGGATAACCACGTCATTCGTATCTAGAAATAAATACATTGTAACTACATGAATTTCGATGCAGCTTTCCCTTAGATTATGAAAACTCTCAGCCTCAACTCGAAATCCCGACTTGGCCGACCCGGTTTCGCGCTCGTCGTCACTTTGACGTTAATGGTTTTGATGACCATTTTGGCGCTTGGCCTTCTGAGCATGTCATCCATTACCCTTCGGGCATCGAATCGGGATAACGAAATGCATGTGGCCAAAGCGAATGCTCGATTAGCACTACAACTGGCGATCGCGGACCTCCAGAAATACGCCGGACCGGACCAAAGGATCACTGCCACCGCCGCGACGATCCTCCCGAGTCCTGTCCCCCCAGCGGTCCAGACCAATGGGCAACCCATGCTCACGGGTGTGTGGAAATCACGGAAACTTGATCCCAACGACCCCGACACTGAAGCCGACCAAACTAAGACAGGCCGTTCCGTTCATTTTGCCAAATGGTTGACTTCGTCCGGAAATCCAACGGCCACAGAAGCGCAAGAATTTGCTAGCGGCGGGGTATCGCCGGCCAAGGCTCAAGTTTTGGTCTCGGAGAAAGTGGTCGGCAACAATGCATTGGCAACTAAGGTGTCGGGCGAACGGGTCAACGTGATGGATTCCAAAATGCCAACCCGTGTTCGCGGCACCTACGCCTACGCGGTTTTTGATGAAGGGGTGAAGGCCAGCATCAATGTGGGTACCGACGGGGTTGGCACCGGACTCGCAAGCCAAGGCACCGCGCTTGGCGGAGGCCAGCAGCCGGGGATCGACCGCCTGAAGCTACCTGGCGGAGCTGGGGACTTCACGTTAGCTAGCGTGAATCTTGACCGCTCGACGTCTGACGGCAAAAGCTTGCTCAACAAGCTGATCAGTCGCGGGAACGGCGAACTGGGACTCAAGTTGGATACATCGAAAGCCAACAATCCTGGTGCACTGGGCAAGCATTTCCATGACCTGACGCCGTATTCCATTGGTCTGCTGACCAATGTGGCGGAGGGTGGCTTAAAGCGGGATCTTAATCTTTTGGCGGAGTCGGCTGCACTGCCGGCGGAATATTCTGGCAAGAAGATCTATGAGACGAGCTTCAATAATGGGTTTACTATGGCTTCGGATCCCAAGTGGAACCGCGCATTTTCTTATCTCAATCTTTTCAAGGCGAAGACTTACAAAGGCGAGGCAGTTCTGTTTAATTCCACGGATGGCCCCGTCATGCGGGCGACAGCCCCTTCGGATTGGAAGGGGGGGGAATCTGTGAAAAGGGATAACGCGAAAATCGCTACCGACACACCGTCCGGTCCGGTGTTATTGCCGGCCATCGCCAAGGTCCAGGTCGTATTCGGCCTTTGCGCGAGGGACATGGCTGATTATCCCGCGAATCCTGGTTACGTTGTTAAAAAAACGGAGCCACCATTGAACCAGGGCAAGCAGCATTGGAACCAGTTAAAAGATTTGGGATATCTTTACCTATTACATCTCACATATTCTCCAATCGTTACTCTGCATAACCCATATAATGTGCCTATCGAATTTGGCACGGACACACTAAAAATTGATTTCGTGAACGTGCCGATCGCGATCCAGGTCGAGAGGAATGGAGTCGAACAGATGACCGGCCTTGCTCCCTTAGGGACTATGAAGCAAGGACTTGCAATTAATAACGATTACTCCGGGAACAGCGGATTCAAGAACGTCAGTCCCTCGAAGCGTTTCGGACTTAGCCTTACCAATGGAGTTCATAAGGATAGTACTGGCAAAAAGGGCGTCCCTGATCCCGGATCCATTCGGATGTTGCCCGGAGAAGTGCGTATTTTTTCGGCATGGATTCCGCCAGACAGAACCTGGGCCCAAGAAGAGAAGGATCCATTGTTTTTCGACGATTGGGCATCCTACCAAAGTGCCGACGAGATTGACAACGTCAAATGGCTATGGACGAAGGCCGATACTAGCAATGCATTTGGAGTCCCGGGCTGGACTGGTCCCGGGCTGGGTTTTACTACCCATAATTTGGCGTCGGGTAAGTTTGAGAAATTCCCACAGGAGGGAGGCAAACTTCGCTTACAGTCGGTCCCCTTGAAGAAGACTGACACTGTACGCGTCAAGTTCGCCCCTATCGCTTACTCAGAAGCCCCACAGCCCTATCGATTTACGGTGGAAATGAGGTTGAAGGGAGCAAATGCAAACGACAAGGTCCTGACCTCGGTGCTTGAATTCAAGCTTGAAGATGTGGAAGGGCTTCAGAGAAAGCTGCTAGGGAAAAACGGTACTTTGAGTTATCCCCTTGCGGGAGAGCCGGCGCTCACTGCGACTTCTTTGTTTAATCACTCTTCAACAAAGGCAGCAGATCTTAGCAATGTGAAGCCGTTCGCTCTTTTTAGCGCGTATGCTAAGACGACTCAGGGGGGGGTGGAGGTGACGTCTGGTGGCGCTCCTTCATACGATAACGGGCGATATCCCGCAAAGCCATGGCTTTTCGCCAACCATGCCGGCTTGATAAGCACCCAAAACGTAGGGATCGAAAATGATTCCTCCATGCGTTCCCACGAGATGAATTTCACGTCTCTTCCTGGAAAAGCGTTGAATGCAGTGAACGTGCAGAATCTCACAAATCGAGGAACCTTCGTCACTGGGCATACCTACGACGAGGGAAGACGCTTCGGCACACTTTTCGACGTTCCTCTGGGACCGGCCCAGAGTCCCACCGCATTCAATGTCGCAGGCCTGGCGACGTCGATTCAACAACCCTGTTTCGTGCAGCCTGTCGGTAACTCGTATGCGCATCCGCTCTTGGACACGTCTAAGATCAGAGATGGCGACCTGGCAGACCATTCCTATCTGTTAAACTCGGTCTTCTACGATGGCTATTACTGTTCAGGCATCCAAACACGCAGCAACACGTTTGATGATGGGAAGACGGCCGCATCACTTGCCGACACTTTTTTCAACGGAGTGAGCGAGCTTTCGGATCCGAGGTTGATGCCGTATTTTGCGGATGGCGGAACCCATGCGGCGGCGGTCACGAGCGTTCTTTCCGACGAGGGTTTTAAGAAGGTGGCTGCCCATCAACTGGTGAAAGGGTCTTTCAATGTGAACTCCACCTCCGAGGAGGCATGGAAGGCGATGCTCTCCGCCATGACTGGCAAAGGTGCGTGTATCTTCGAAGTGCCCACTGCCGATCCGCCAGCCAGCCCGCCGGTTACCACCGCGGTTGGTAAAGACCTCAAGGGAACACCCAATAACTTTACAGGAGCGAGGTTCTCCCGTTTTCGCGCCCCGAACAGCCAGCCTGTCGCATCAGGCAACTCCGATGAGGATAACAAGGGATCGTATTGGCAGGGTGGAAGAGACCTTACGGACAATGAGTTGACTACATTGGCGAAGGAGATTGTAATCCAAGTGAAACGACGCGGTCCATTCCTTTCCATGTGCGAGTTTGTGAATCGGGAGCTGGGAACCGCGGGTGATCTTACGCTGGCGGGAGTTCTGCAGACCGCGATTGACAAATCTGGCATTAACATCGGAGCCTCGACTTACGGCGGAGGTTATGATATCACAAGTGCACAAACCGCTTCACTCGATCTTAAAACTCCGAAAGCTTTGCAGGGTGCCAGCGCGGCCGGAGCACCCGGTTATTTGATGCAGGCGGATATTCTGAATGTTCTAGGGAACAGTGCCACCGTGCGATCGGATACTTTTGTCATACGGACTTACGGGGATGCACGCGACTCATCTGGCAGCGTCACCGCCAAGATCTGGTGCGAAGCTGTCATCCAGCGCGTCCCGGAATATGTAGATCAGGCGGACACTGCGGATACGGCACCAGGAGTCCTGACAAGTGAGGCCAACAAGATGTACGGGCGTCGGTTCACGATTCAGTCATTCCGGTATCTCCAACCGGAAGAGGTCTAAGCATATAAACCGA
>JACMJO010000478.1 GCA_014380605.1 Fimbriimonadaceae bacterium
TTCTCTCGACCCATGACCGACAACGCTCCCAGGGTTTTGCCGTGGAAGCTGTTGTGGGTAGAGATAATTTTGGATCGGCCCGTGGACTTGCGGGCGAACTTGAGAGCCCCTTCTACCGCCTCAGCTCCGCTGTTGCAGAAGAACACATACTCGAGGCCGTCTGGCGTGATCTCAGCGAGCTTGGCGGCGAGGTCGGCTCCTTGCTTACTGAAGAAGGCTTTGCCGCTTAGACCCATGTTGTCGAGCTGGTTCTTGACCGCTTCGACAACCTTTGGGTGTCGGTGTCCCAGGCTGAAGGTGCCGTATCCACCAAGGCAGTCCAGATAAGCTTTACCTTCTTGGTCATAGATGTAACAGCCTTCGCCACGCATCTCGACGCCGAATCCGGCGAACTGCATGAGCTTGGCAAGGTAGGGGTTGACGTGCTTGGTGTACTTGTCGACCACATCGGCGAACAGGGCATCCGCGTCCATGTCGGGAGTATAGCGGGGGATGGGGAAGGGAATAGGGAATAAGGGAACGTTTGGCTATGAACTGTGCTCTTAGACTGGTTTTTCGGAGTGCGAAAGCCTGAGAGGGAACTATCCGCCCAGGAAACGTCTATCCTCTAGGTAGAAAGATGCGATTCAGCTTTGGGCGATATTTTCTGTTGGCAGGGGGCATTGGGGTGTTTTCCTATGGGGCAGCCTTTCAGAAGACGGCAAAGCCAGCCGATCCAGTGGGTGCCTTGCTGGCTGACGTTCAGGCCGGAAAATCCAAGCTGGAGTTTGAGCCCAAGCATGGCTACCTGAAGGCGCTCTTGAAGGAGCTGAACATCCCGGTTTCATCGCAGATGCTGGTCTTCTCCAAGACCAGCATGCAGGGAACCCATATCTCCCCGAAGAAACCCAGAGCTCTCTACTTTAACGACCAGGTGTATGTTGGTTGGGTCAATGGAGGGGAGATGATCGAGATCGCGAGCGTGGATGCCAGCGAGGGAACGCACTTTTACACGCTGCAGAACTCAAAACTCCCTAAAGTGAGTTTTGAAAAGAACCCTCAGGCATGCGTGGCTTGCCATGGTGGAAGATCCTCTCGAAACGTGCCCGCTCTTCAAATCAGGTCGGTATTCCCGGATGCGGATGGCTCGCCGATTTTCACCTCAGGGGGCCGATTCACGACTCCTAGCGTTCCGCTTAAGGATCGTTGGGGTGGTTGGTACGTTTCAGGTACGCACGGTAAAGATCGCCACTTGGGCAATGTCATCGCAAAAGGGGAGGATGCGGATACTGCCATGGATATGGAGGCAGGGGCGAATGTTACGAATTTGAAGCCCCTGTTCGACGCCCACGAGTACCTGACTCCCCACTCGGACATCATCGCGCTCATGGTGGCCGAGCATCAGATCGAGTTTCACAATCGGGCCGGCCGGGTCCTGACCGCCGTGCGCAACATGGGTAGCAATCCGTCGCAGGAAAGGGTGGCCTACCTCAGCGAGTCGATTGTGGACAGCCTCCTTGGCGCACAGGAGATCACGCTGGTCGCGCCGATCAAGGGCACAAGCTCCTTCACTGACGATTTTGCCAAAGCGGGAGTCAGGGACAAGAAAGGCCGATCCTTGAACGACCTTGACTTCACGACCAGAATGTTTAAGTATCGGTGCAGTCCGATGATCTATTCGCCCGTGTTCGATGGATTGCCAACGGTCGTAAAAGAGCAAGTCTATGATCGCCTTAAGGCGATCTTGACGGGCGAGGACAAGTCGGGAGATTTTGGCTTTGTAACGGCCGCAGATCGTCAGGCAGTTTTAGAGATTTTGAGCGAGACGAAACCTGGATTCGCGCGGTAGCGCTACTAGAACAGCGCCTTGCTCTGCTTATTTGGATACCGCTTCTGAATCGCCTGGCTTAGCGACTTGAAAGCGGCCATCCTGGCCTGTTCGGACTTTGTCGGCACCGGCTTCACGCGCATTCCCGCAATCTGGAGCGGCAAGAATCGAAACTTCTTTAACTTGAAGTCTTCGTAGTACAGCCTAACCAATCCCGTTGGTCCTTCTTTCTTAGAGATCAAGTTGCCCATCGAATAGAGAATCGGCTTGCCCTTGTAAAGCTCCGCGCCCTGGAGGACATGAGGGTGGTGGCCCCAGACGACGTCGGCTCCCGCATCGATGCAGGCTCGGGCTAGATTTACCTGATAAGGCGTTGGAACGGTCATTCGCTCGATTCCCCAGTGCAGCGCCACGATCATGATCTCTTCGCCGTCGCGCTGACCAGAAATCCAGTTAGTGAGGTATTCGCGATTTTTCTTGTTGATCGTGGCGTTGAAGATCAGGGCATGAAGGCCAGGTTTTTTGGCGGTTGCGGGTACTAGCTTTGTCATCGAGCCAGTGTTCATGAAGGCCAAGGCTGATAGAAGCGCAACTGGGTACTTAGAAACAACCTCTTTGGCTTCCGATATTGTCGGCCCGGCTCCGGTGTAGGGGATATTGTGCTTCGTAAGAAGGGCGGTCATCTGATTCAGTCCATCCACGCCATAGTCCATCACGTGGTTATTGGCGAGGCTGACCATGTCGATTCCACTCCCCTTGATTCCCAGTACGTGTTGAGGATCGGCCTTGAGAATGTACTGAGTTCGCGCCCTGAGCTCTGCCGCGGATTTGAACGGAGTCGCCCGGGTTGAGTTCGTCAAAGGGATTTCCAAATTTGCGATACCAACATCGCCCGATTCGAACAGCGGACGCAGTGCCGAAAGAGGTTTTAGCTTGACCGGAATTTGGTTGAGCATGATGTCGCCACCCAGCACGATCGTGCAATTCTGGGTCTGAGACACGGCCGCCGCAGCAA
>JACMJO010000036.1 GCA_014380605.1 Fimbriimonadaceae bacterium
AAAGTGGCAATGCGCCGCGCAGGGGTAACAGACATTGAAGCCCTTATGACACGATTGGATCACAACACCCCGGACCGCCAAATCAAAGAGAGAAAGAGACGAGCCGTTGGTATTCAAGGCGAACGCGGCCGGGGGCGGTTACATGGTAGATGGGGACATTGACAAGATCCTGCCGCTGGTGCGGCAGTCGGTGGAGCTTGGAGCCGACATCATCAAGGCTGATCCGACGGATGATCCTTCGATTTATGGCGAGGTGGTGAGAGCGGCGCGAGTGCCGGTGCTTGTGCGGGGTGGCGGGAAGGCGTCGGATGATGAGATCCTGTCGCGGACTGAGACTCTGATCAAGGTCGGGGCAAGCGGGATTGTGTACGGTCGAAACGTGGTCCAACACGCCAATCCAACGGGAATGACGCGGGCATTGATGGCGATCGTGCATGACGGGGCAAGTGCGGCGGATGCCAAGCGACTTCTCGTTTAGCTGATTTCGCCGAACCATCTTGAGCCCTGAAACGACCTATCTCTTGAGGATATGTTGACTTTCGCAATTCCATTGGCACTGATCGGTTTCATGGGACAGGTGCAGCCTGGCCCAATCAAGTTGCCCAGGACTGAATACAGAGTCCCAAGCTACCCAGGAACCTTTTTGCTGAGTTGGGGGCTTGTGCAGGATGAGATCGGAATTCCTGAAGAGGTTCGCAAGGACCTCCAGCAGGCTCGCCAGGTGCATGATGACAGGATCAAACAAATGATGGTCCCCAGCTATCCTGTAAAGACGTATAAGGACCCCTTGACCCCGGCCCACGCGACGGCCCTGAACAAAATCTCCGCATCCCACAAGAAGAGGCTGGGGGAGATTTACCTGCAGTACTACGATGTGAGCGCGGTTGCCGATCCCTACGTCGCCAAGCTGATTGGGCTCTCTGAGAGTCAGCGCCAATTTGCCCAACAACGGTTGACCGCCGCCCACCGCAAGCATCAGGATGCGCAAGAGGCGATGTTTGAGACCTTCAGAAAAGACAGTGAGATCTTACAGAAGACAGTTAACCAGACTCCCGTCAGTATGAAGGGAGGCTTGAGGGGATACTCCTATGTTGTCCCCCGCGATGTACAGAATCGGCATACCGACCTGACGAGAAGGACGGCATTAATCAGGACTCGAGAAATGGCCAAGGCGAGGGAGGAGATTAGGGCAAACCTCGCTCCGGCTCAGTTGGCGAACCTTAAGCGATTCAAAGGCAAACCAATCTCCCAGTATTTCTATGATGGTTCCAATTGGGGTACCGCTCAACCCCATCCCGACTTGGTATTGAACATTAATGTGCAAGCTGAGATGGGATTCTCACTGAAACAGCACTTAGAGATACTGAAAGAGTCGAGGGCGTTGAAATCCAGTCCAAGAATGACGGCGCGAGTAATCTCAAGGCTGACTGAGTCTCAAAAGGCGATTCTTCGGCAGTACGAGTTGCAATACGACCGCGAGTACAGCATTCTCAGACACGACGTCGCAACCCAACTGAACCTCGGCGCCGGGGTGACGGATCGCATTAGGCTGCGATTGGAAGAGCTCGAAGTGGAGGCTCACCGCAAAGCTGACTTGGAGTGGGTAAAGCTGGATGGGCCACAAGCCCAGTCACAGGCTGTTAGCTCAAATCGCGGTGCAATTCTTGAGGAATGCGACCGCAACAAGCGGAAGGCGATTCTCTACTTCCTCTCCGCCCAGCAACGAAACCAGTGGAAAGAGATGATTGGAACGCCCCTTCAAGAAATTCAGCCGGGCCGAGGCTACGGCTAGCTGGGCCACTCTTCGCTGACCGTCGCCTCAATCCCAATCGTTGAGATCACGTCGGCTACGGTTTCGCACTCATCCTCGCCCGCTCGGTGGACCACTGACTTGCCGAGGTGATCGATCTCCCAAGTCTCCATGTAGGCTTCTTCGGCATCGCACTGGGTGGCGGCCATGAGGATCATCATCACCTCGTCGTAGGTGTTGTGCTCGTTGTTGTAGACGGTGACGATGTAGCCGCCGCCAGTCTCCGGCCCGTGGGTGAGTTCTTCCGGGCGGTCCAGGATCCCTGGGTTGCTCATTCGGGCCATTCGAGGGTCACCTCGGTCTTGATACCGACGCTACTGATGGTGGCCGCTGCATCGTCGCACTCTTCCTTGCTGGAGAAATGGACGGATGCCTTGCCAAAGGTATGGGCCTCCCACATCTCGATATAGGCTTCCTGCATATCGCACCCGGTCGCGCGCATCAAAATCTCGATCACCTCGTCCATCATGGTGTGATCGTTGTTGTACATCAGCACCATCCAACCCCCACTTTGGGTGCCGGGGTTCAGGATTTCGGGCAGTTGGATCGTCTGACTCATGGACTAGGTGTATTTTACTGCACTTCTAGCTGAAAGCTTGGTTACTCCCGAGCCTCATTCCCTAGGGAACCAGGATCGGGATCGACCAAGACCTTTATTCCCGACCCGAAATCCCTCGGGAAACACAGTCGGGAGTAATCAACAAGAGTCTCAATACTCCCATGTATTTATATGGGAGTGGGAATGGGATTGAAAGCCTAGCCAGGATTAAGAGCGCTCTTTTTTCTCAATCTTAGTGCCAACCCGCCAATAACGATCAGCCAACCTGGAATTGCCAGCATAAGCCCCGTCGAGTAGCCAGGAGAGACAAAATTGAACTCGACTTTATGCTTGCCCTCAGGCAGGTCTACTTCCAGCCATCGACCACCCTTGAGCGTCGCAGGCTTGCCATCTACTGTGGCTGACCATCCCGCCATATTCCTTTCTCGAAGGGTGAAGGTTCCGGGTCCACTGGCCTGAACTTGCTTGGAGCCAAAGGACTCCTTGATGTCCTTAATGGCGGCACCGTCTACACTTGCCCGTCCGGGACCAGCGAGGCGGTACCGAAAGAATCCAGCGGCTGACGACGAGAATGGCTCTCCGAATCCCTCCAGGGGCCGCAGAGACCATACTTCCGACACGCCAGCCTCTCGAAGCGCATCTGGGCTCGCCGACGGTTTCGTGAACATGATGTTCCCGTTTGCTGGAGGAGCGGAGTCTTGGCCGTTGATCTCATCGAGCATCGCCTTAGTGTCTTTGTTGAGGAGGGAGTCGTAGCCGGCAAGATCATGCCAACGCTCGAGACTTGCGAGGTTGGGAGGAACGACGGTTTGGGCGGAGGCGATGATTCCCCAGTTGTCGTTGACAAATGCCATTCGTTCTCCCTTGTCAACTGGAACCGGGCTGGCCCCAGCGTTGCTGCCGAAGGAGGTCAGAGGTTTGCCGGTTGGGATGAGGTTGGTGGCGTAGCCGCTCAACGCGATAAGAACCGGGATGGCGGGGAGGAGCCACTTGTACTTAGCGACTTTGGAAAAGGTAACGAGCGCCCATCCAGCGCCAGCCAGAACCGTAATTGACAGGATCGCGGATACGGCCCCCGGTGTGCTGGCTGCGTGAAGAGACTGCCCCAGCTCTGCCATCCCTTGCTGCCAGTTCGGCACAAGGTTCGAGGCGATGGCCAACGTGAGTGGGATCAGTAGTATTGCTCCAACTAGCCTGCTGCCAAACTTTTTTGAATACTCAGCTCTCGAGCACCCTAGTCCGGCCAATACACAAGCCGCGAAGACAAACAGAACAATGATCCTGCCGGGACTTCCCGTCGAAGACCACCCCGGAAGCCCAAAGTAAAGCACCTTGTTCATGATCGTCCCCATGGCCAGAAGCAGCGCCATGACTCCAATCGCCGCGATGGGCCAAGTTCGGCGATCTCGCCAGGGAACCAGGAATAACAGTCCCAGTACGAGCGGTCCGATGGTGACCGCCGACTCAGCAAAGTTCGCGCCCTGCTTGGCGAGGGGAGGCCAGTACTCGGCAACCGTCAGATTCTCGTTGATTTCAACGGGAGTTCGGGGGTCGCCCAGAGCCTTAGTCGTAACTAGGTTGGCGAACTCGAATGGTTTGATGGCGGAGCCCCGGTAAGACTCATAGCCCGCTTCCGTAGGGACGTTGCGGCGGTGTGAGGTTTCAGAAGCTTTGAGTACGGGCAGAAGTTGGGGCGCCGCAATTAGGAAGCCTCCCACCAAGGCTCCGACTACAACCAAAGAGTGGGCTCGGAGAGAGCGCATGTTGAAGAGGGTTAAGAGGCAGACTGCTCCGACTCCGTAGGCAGCGAACTGCAAGTGCCCGCCAAGGAACATCATGCCAACGGCAAAAGCTATAAGAGCCCCGTAACGCAGGTGTGCTCCTTCAACCTTGCCCGAAGCGAGGTAGGCAACTCCAACGAGCGCCCAGGGAATCCAACAGACTGTGGTAATCACGCTGCTCAGCGCCGTCCAACTCAGCATAAATGGCGACAGGGCAAATGAAGCCCCGGCCACCACGCCCCCAATCTCAGTCCCGCCCAGGGCACGAACCAGCTTGGCAGTCCCCAGTCCCGCCCAAAACAGGTGGAACCAGGCAAGCAGAGTAATCGCTAACGCAGTCGGTACGTGCAGAACGCCCATCAGAATATGGAGCGGATAGAAGGCTCCAGACTGAGAGTTCGCTAACAGCGGCGTTCCGGCAAGTTGAAACGGGTTCCAGAAGGGCACTTGGAAATTGCGCCAACTCTCAAAGGCCAAGTCTCGCCAGACGTAAAACTGAAGGACGCTATCCGCTTGGAGCACATCCCAGGCATCTTTGGGTTTAGGACCATTCCACGGAGCGAACTGGCGAATCTGGTCAAACGGCCCAATTGCCTCGCCCAGAAACACCGCTCGCCACAAGGGGATGAGTGGAACAAGCAGGAGGAATATCCAGGGCCAATGCGCTTTTAGGTTTTTGATTTTAGATTTTAGATTCCTGTTCTCCAAGAATGCTCCGTGGCATCAGTGTAGTTCCCAAACAGGTAAAGCGCGAATCTGCCAAAATGACCGCTCATGAGCAAAGACTTCGGCATCACTGCCAGGGGCGATAACTACGCCGAATGGTACAACGATCTGGTCCTCAAAGCCGACCTCGCGGAGAACTCTCCCGTGCGCGGCTGCATGGTGATCAAGCCGCATGGCTATGCCATGTGGGAGCTGATGCAACGAGCCTTGGACGACCTCTTCAAAGCTACCGGCCACGTAAACGCCTATTTCCCTTTGTTCATCCCGAAATCGTTCTTCGAGAAGGAGGCCGAGCACGTCGAGGGCTTCGCCAAGGAATGCGCGGTCGTCACCCACTATCGACTAAAGGCAAATCCCGATGGCCCCGGCCTTATTCCCGATCCTGATGCGGAACTTGAAGAGCCACTGATCATCCGCCCAACCAGCGAGACGATTATTTGGAACACTTACAAGAAGTGGATCCAGAGCTACCGCGACCTGCCCTTGCTGATCAATCAGTGGTGCAACGTCGTGCGCTGGGAAATGCGGACCCGCTTGTTCCTGCGCACCGCGGAGTTTCTCTGGCAAGAGGGCCACACGGCCCACGCCACCTTCGATGAGGCAGAGCAAGAGGCGTTGACGATCTTGAACCTCTGCTACGGACGGTTCGTTGAGGAGTGGATGGCCGTGCCCGTGATTAAGGGCGTGAAGAGCGACGGCGAAAAGTTTGCTGGGGCGGATCACACCTACACCATGGAGGCGATGACGCAAGATTTGAGGGCGATCCAGGCTGGTACGTCGCACCACCTCGGCCAGAACTTTGCCAAGGCGTTCGATGTGACGTTTCAGTCGGCGGAAGGGAAGTTGGAGCATGTCTATGCCACCTCTTGGGGAGTTTCGACTCGTCTGATTGGGACGCTAATCATGGCCCACAGCGATGACAAGGGCCTTGTTGCGCCACCCCGCCTTGCGCCAGTCCAAGTCGTGATTATCCCGATGGGTCGGGATGAGGAGACTCGGGAGAAGACGCACGGCGCCAGCGACGCCCTCGCCCAACAGTTGCGAGAGTTGAACTACGGCGGCCTGCCCGTTCG
>JACMJO010000479.1 GCA_014380605.1 Fimbriimonadaceae bacterium
GCATGGTCGCCCTTTGCAAGGACGGCGACGATCTTGGTCTTGCCGGTCCCATGAGGAAGGTTGGTGATGCCGCGTACGTTCTGGTCGCTCTTTCGGGGATCGATGCCGAGCCGGATCGCGAGGTCTACGCTCTCGACGAACTTGGCGGTTGCGGTCTTCTTGACCAAAGCGATAGCGCTGTTGATTTCGAGAAGGGCGTCCTTATCGACTGTCTTCGCGACTTCGAGATAACGCGGCGAATGCGCGTTCTTCTTAATGTTTTTTCTCAATTGATTCACCTGTGGTGCAGGCGTCCCGATTGCTCAAGACTCCCACGGAATTCAAAGATGATACCTGAAGCCTCGAACCTAGGAACCCATCGACCCATCGGCAAGGTAGAACATCGGCATGAACATGTTGCCACTTATCGCATGGGCTTTGGTTGCTTCGCCGGTACAAGCTCCCGATCTGGATTTCAAGGACGCCTGGAGCAAGGTCGAGAGCGGAATCAGCTCTCGATACTACGCCAGAGAAACGCGAAAAGCGGATATGACCCGCCTCCTGGCGAAGTACGGTCCGGTTGCGAGCAACTCCAAGACGAAAGCAGAGTTCGACAGGGCCGTCAATGGCATGATTGCAGAGTTTGGCGACTCTCATTTTGCCCTCTTGACCGACGAAGATCAAGGCTACTTCATGTTCGAGAACCTTTCCAATCCGAATACTACGGTGGAGATGCCGAATGTGGGAGTTTGGGCCAAGTTAACGAGCAACGGATATGTGGCCCAAATGGTCATCGAGGGTTCGGATGCGTTTGCGGCGGGGGTTAGAAAGGGCGATCAACTCAAAACGATCGATGGACAAGCATTCTCGCCGATCTTGGCGCTGAAGGGCAAAGCAGGTCAGAAGGTCAAGCTTGGGTACAGCCAGAACGGGGCAGACAAATTCGTGGACGCGCAGGTCAAATCGGGCAAGGGCTTGGATATGTTCTTGGACGGCACCCGCGACAGCATACGGATCATCGAATCGGGCGGGAAGAAGATTGGCTACATCCACCTCTGGACCCAGGCCAGCGACGGCTTTCGGAACGCGCTCAAGGGCGCGGCGATGGGCAGACTACGAGGAACCGACGCCTTCATCCTCGACCTACGCGATGGCTTTGGCGGACGGCCTGAAAACTTCTTCGAGCCGTTTTTCATGCCCGATATGCCGGTGGTCTACAAGGTCGGGGGTGTCACTCAGACAACCCAGTTTGGGTACGGGACGCAGAAGCCGATGGTGGTTCTGATCAACGAGGGGTCGAGGAGCGCTAAGGAAGTCTCCGCGCTTATGTTCAAGAAGTCTAAACGAGCCACTCTGATTGGCACCCAAACTGCCGGAAACGTGCTTGGCACCACCCCTTGGCGACTGAACACCTGGGCCTTCCTGGAAATCCCTATAGCAGAGGTTCTTGCGGACGGCCAGAACCTGGAGAAGGACGGAGTTATGCCGGACATCAAGGTTTCGCCGGAAATCGACGCCAGCGGCAAGGACCTGGTTA
>JACMJO010000480.1 GCA_014380605.1 Fimbriimonadaceae bacterium
AAGGTCGTTCGGATAGTCCCACGTTGGAGCCCATTCGCAGTTGTAAGCGGTTTCGCCTTGCGTCCAGAAGCCGACCCGGGTTGGGGTCGTAGCATTTGGCGAAATCCAGTGGAAGCCCCCGCCGCCCGAGCCGAAACCGGTGCCCCGGCTATTCTTGGAGGTGTATGCGATCTCGACCTGGAACGGTTTGCCTTTGGCGAGAGGTCCGGTTGCGATGAAGAGGTTTTTGCCTTCCTGGCGGTACTTGGCGGTCGCGCCGTTTACTTTTACCGACGTTAGGCTCAGGCTCGTTCCGGCGTGAAGCAGAATCTCTTGAATACCGGCCCGGAGCGGGCTAAGTGTGTTGACGCTCTTGCCCGAAAAGCTTCGGTTTGGATAGTCGATATCGATATCTACCGCTAAGTGCTGAAGATCGCAGGTTCGATCCGGAGCGTACTGAAGCTTGGCCTGGGGAGGGGAAAATGGGGAGCGCTGTGCCTGGGCGCTCACGGCTAGGATCAAGCTGGTGGTAACCAGCGAAACTGCGAATCTCATTCTGCGAAGCTACCCGATTGGCATCGACCACCACAAAAAGAAACGGCGTCTATCTCGAGATAGACGCCGTTGAGCCTGATGTCTTTGACGCTAGGCTTTCTTTCGCCGTCGGAGCAGGGCGATGGCTCCGAGGCCAAGGGCGACCATGGTGCCTGGCTCGGGAACAGCGGCGATCTTATCGGTGCTGATCGTGAAGCTTTGGCCAACGCCAAGATTTTGATTCCACTGGAAGCCGTACGCAGCATCGCCGGTGAAGTTCTGACCAAGGCCAAGCCCTGCGGCAGTGTCCAAGTTATAGCCGCTCGTGGTCGTCAGGGTGGTGAAGAATAAGGGACCCACTTGGCTAAACGCAGGAACCGGAGTGGCCCCTTCGGACACCATATTCAGGCTCAGTACGCCGTCAACTTGTTGCATTTGACTGCTGTTAATCCGGGTTGCTGTGTCGTTATTCGCCGTATTGTTCAGATCAAAGTCGTTGTACTGGAAGAGTCTAAATGGAAGAAGAACATTGTTTCCGATGTTTGTGACTCGAACAATCTCAGCCACGTCGAATGAAGTTGCGCCGCCGGTCAACACATAGGTGATGTCGATCCGGAATCCCAACGTATTGTTCACGTAGCCAACATCCAGGAATCGGGTGCCGGTTTGTACTGCGCTAACCTGAGTCAGGTTTTGAACGGCGTCGGCGATCGATGAATCTCCAACACGCCATGCGTAGGTATTGCTGAACACCTGGTCGGTTCCTCCCACGATCCAGTCGAAGAGCCCAACCGAGCTTAGAGTGTTGATCTTAACCGACGTATTCGTGTCGGTCAGAGTGAAAATCTGAGCGGAGGAGACCGTCGCAGTAGCTGCGATGAGAGTGAGGACGCCGATTCTAAGACCTTTCAACATATAAATCACCTGAGTAACCTTGGCCCCCCAACCAAGCTAGCAGTTTAACTCAATATGATTCCGCTATATCATAGTATTTGTACTGGTATGGCGGGCAAAACTTGAATAACTGAGAGATTTGACAGCCTGGATATGATCCTTGCCTCTCGATCTATGGAAAGCTGAACGGCTTGCTCCCATGCGATGGGTTTGAGGCTGATTTGCTGACCTCGATTCAGGCTGGGGATAAGGTCCAGATCTGCTTCGATGATCGACCCAAGCTTGGGATAGCCGCCGATTGTCGGCCCATCCGGCCCAATGACGATCAGTTGGCCGCTTGGGGTCTGCTGAATCGTGCCGACGCAACATGGTTCGCTCGGTTGCTCGGGCTGATGCGCGGGAGGCATCCCGTTGAGACGCGTGCCTGCTCGATTGGAGGCAGGGTCAACGATTAAGACTTGGGGTATCTCACCCTCTACGGACCGAATGAACCTGAGTTCTTCGAGGGAGGGCGGTTCGAAGTCGATTCTCACCTGAGGGAGATCCAGGTTTGCATAGGCCAGGTAGGCATAGTGAGCTTGTACATGGATGACATCGCCCGCTTCGACTGAGATGCGCTGACTAAGGAGATAACTCTGGCCCCTAACCGTGACAGTGCCGGATTGGCCAATGACAGCGAGGGAACCGGCGGCCTTGGCGAGTATGGTTGCGGATCCTTGCAGCAGTTCAAACACAGGTTCGACTTCCTTCTTTCCAACCAACGCGAGTGCAAGGCCCGCTGCTTCCCTATTCCACGGTCCTCCGGGCGGAACGCCGAATCTTCGACGGCTGACACTTGAAGTCGTGCGCCAGGCTCCCACTCCAAAGACGCGCTGAACTTCTAGGCTCAATAGCCGACCTCATACGCGTTGTCGGTGAGGGTTTTGTAGACGAGTTCGGCGAATTCCAGGCAGTCAGGAGTGTCGCCATGGAGGCAGATGGAGTCGACTTGGGGCGCAAGTTCGAGAACTTGGGCTTTGATTTCTTTCGGGTCTTCAAGGACGGCACCAGGTTCGGATCGGGGAACAAGGGTTCCGTCGGGTCGGTAGGCGCGGTCGGCGAATCCTTCCCTGATAAACTGGCTTTGGCCATATTTCGCGAACTCCTCATGAGCTGTTCCTGGCAAGCCCATGAGACATCCGATCACTTCAGCCATAAGAAGCAGCGCCGATCCGCATGGGAGTTTGGCCAGAAAGCTAGTCTCCGGAAACAATTGGACGCTCAGACTACTTCTCTCAGTGACTTGATTCCAACCGCTCGGCAAGATAGTCGCCGTATCGTTGTAAAACGCCCCATGGGGCTTTACGTAAGACGGTGGCTGGGCTGCTACGCACCGCCAAAGTTGCTCGAAAAGATTGTCAACGTACTCCTTGGAGTCTTGAACGGTAGGCGACCTGCGCCCTATGCTCGCGCGATCGGGATAGCCGGGATGCATTCCATACCTCTTGCCCATCCGCTTGCAAAGCTCGACCGTTGACTTGGTTAACTCCCAAGACCCTGCATGTTCTCCGCAACAAACGTTCGCAGAAGTCGCGAACTCCAGCAGGGCCTCG
>JACMJO010000481.1 GCA_014380605.1 Fimbriimonadaceae bacterium
ATAAATGGATTGGATGCGGGTCGCTACCAACTCGATATTGATGGTGAGATGATTTTGCATGCCACGGCAGAAGAATTTGCCAAAGGCATTAACCTTGCAAGCAACGCTACTCCCATGATGAAGCAAGCCTCCAAGGTTATGGAGCTCACCATAAAGCGGAATGACGCTCACTTCACCAAGTGGCGCAATGTGGACTTCATGCTCCAAGGATATCCTTCGACGACAAAGGCCTCCGCGGCCCTGCGAGAGTTGACAAATGAAATCGGCAAAGCCCAGCGCCGAGCCGCGATGCCCAAGCGACACGCGCTAAAAATCTCCGCAATGAAATAGTCCGGGCACTGTCCTAAGGAGAGGAGAATGCGATGATGCCGAGATGTTTGGCAGCAGGAGCTTATCGTACGCTCCTTTCGCAGTTGAGATCGATTGACTAACGTCGGTTCTAATCGCGTCCAAGGCGGGTTGTCGCCGGTAACTGTGGGCTTGCCTTTCCGAGCTGCAGCGTATGAAGTGTCCTTCAACGAACCAACCGTCAAGCCCTTGTATTAGATGAGTGGCGAGATCACGACCACCATCGAGATTGTTCGTTCACCAGGAACCTGTTTCGCCGTGAACTCTGATGCGAGTGCATTGAGCTTGCTTCGCAATAGCTCTCGATCCTCGGTAGATAATCGAATGGTTAGGTTCTTGAGGAACTGATCGTCCACAAGCGAGGGATTGCTTTCAGAGGATTCCGAGACGGCTCTGAACCTTCTGGCCGCGCGACTCAGCGCGATTTCCGCCGCTTTGGCGGCAAGCCTCTCATACTCCAAGCCCTGATAGCCGGGCGGAATTCTCCATTCAGCAAAGGGCCGTTCGTAGGCCACAGCTTCTCTGGCCGCGTTTTTTACCATGCCAGTCTCGCGCAACAAGCCAACTTGCACCAGTTTCCGAACTTGGTAGTAAAGGGTCTTGGATGCTACATTCAGCTTCTGCTGAAGCTGGGTTACCGTTAGACGGCCCTCGGCGAACGCGTCAAACACCTCACGGGTCCGCGAAGACACGAGCGCTTGGAGTTGCTCTTGCGTTATGTTGTGCCTAGAGTCTTTAGTCAAATGTGGAACCCTTTTTGACCTTTAACGGTAATACACTCAATGCTACCATTCAACCTCATTCTCGCGGCGGCGATGCTGACTAGTTCACAGGCCGACCCAGCCACGGAGCTTCGCGCAAAGCTAGACGAACTGGGCAAACAGAACTTCTCCGGCGTCTTGTACATGGAGAAGGATGGCAAAGAGATCTTCTTCCACAGCGTAGGGTATGCCGACCCCGAATCCAAGCGGCCATTCACAAGGCAGACCGGTATTGAGATCGGCTCAATTGTGAAGCCGGTGGTGAGGGTCGCCATGTTGAAGCTGGCCGAAGATGGGAAGGTCGGTCTTTCGGACTCCATCTCCAAGTACTTCAGAGATGTCCCAGAGGACAAGAAACCGATTACCCTCCAAATGCTGATGAACCACACGTCTGGCTTTCAGGACGTTTTTGGCGGGGATTACGAGCCCATAAAACGGGACGCTCTGATGCAGAAGATGCTGGAGGCCAAATTGCTTTTCACCCCCGGAAGCAAGGATGAGTATTCCAATTGCGGCTTCAGCATGCTTGCGACGATCATCGAAAAGGTGACGGGCGAGAGCCTGGAGCGCCACATCGCCCGCACCCAATTCACACCCCTGGGGCTTCGGCGATTTGGATATGTGTTACCCAATTGGAATCGCGATGAACTAATGACCGGCTACGGTAGCAAGGGCGAGCGATGGGGCACGCCTCGGGAGAAGTTCTGGTACAAAGATGGCCCTTCGTGGAACCTGCGCGGCAACGGCGGAATGATCGCCACCGCCAAAGACCTGGCCACCTGGAGCCTCGCCGCCCACGGGGGGAGGTTGCTCAAGCCCGGTAGCTACAAGCTGTTCATGCCGTCCTGGGCGGAAAAGCCGCCATCGGCGACGGCGATCTCCATGTCGGCCGGAGGAAACGGCATCTTCAACACAGTCCTAGCCTACATGCCGCACCACAAACTTGTCCTGGTTGCGGCCTCGACAGATGGTCGTTTTGAAATCGAGAACCACCTTCGGCCTCTCTATCCGTTGATGTTGAAGGTGGCGGGCGGTTAGAATCGGGAGGAATCAGCACTAAAGGCGATCCTATCAACGTACTCCCCCACTATCTGGTTGCATTCTCCTTGGGCGGCGAGGCCGATGTGGCCATCGGGACGCACTACGAAGACGGCGCTATCCAATATGCCTGCCTTCTTCATTTCACGGTGCCAAGCAAACTCATGCAGGGAAAGGCCCTTCTCAATGCAGATTTGGGCTAGGTTGACCGATGGTTTGCCGTAGACATGAACTTGCCAGGCACGACTTTGCAAGGGAGCATGATTGTCGGAATCCCCGATCTGCATCCACGGCAGTCGGTCTCCAGCCTGCACTCTTCCGTACTTGCCTTGGCTGATCGCACCGAAGCGATAATCGATGGCGATCTGGGAGATCGTTGAAAAGAGGAGCCGACGAACCGATTTGAGACGCGAAAGCACCCCGACCACGTAGGGAGCGAGCGGACGAATCCGCCGAGCCCAAAACCCGGAGCTAGTTACCAACGTGAAGGCTCGATCCGTGGTTGCGACAAGCTTTTGCGCGAACGCCATGCGTTCCGGCTCATAGGTATCGAGCAGGGTTGCCGAGCTGCGGCCATGGATGACCTCCTCCAGTTTCCAGGCGAGGTTGATGGCATCGCCGATTCCGGTGTTCATCCCTTGCCCGCCAACCGGACTGTGGACATGCGCGGAATCGCCCAAGAGAAACACTCGTCGGTCCCGAAACTTGGTAGCGACCCGGTGGTGAACTCGGTAAGTGGAGAACCAGTTGACCTTTTCGACCCGTAGTTTGAGGAGGTTAAATGTGCGGGTATTCACGTCGTCCCAAGTGAATTTTCGATCCTTTGGGATGGCGGTATCGCGGATGCCGCCAATGAAGCGAGCGTGGCCAACTCCCTTCATCGCAAACACGACGAGAAAGTCGTCGTCGGCGATCGCGCCATGCACTTCGCCGTTGATGGCATCGCCTTCGCATTCCGTGTCAGCGAC
>JACMJO010000037.1 GCA_014380605.1 Fimbriimonadaceae bacterium
CGAATCGCGTTCTGGCCCGTGTTGGCATCGAGGACGAGAAGTACTTCGTCCGGCTTGCGGCCCATCGCCTTCTCGGAAACTCGCGAGACCTTGGCGAGTTCGCCCATAAGGTTCTCCTTGCTGTGCTGTCGACCGGCAGTGTCGGCAAGGACGAACTGGATTCCCTTCGATTTAGCGGCCGTTATAGCATCAAAAATAACCGCGCTTGAGTCGGAACCTGGCTTGTTTCGCACGATCTCAACTCCAACTCGTTCTGCCCAAATCTCTAGCTGTTCGATTGCGGCGGCTCGGAATGTGTCGCCAGCTGCAAGGAGAACGGTAAAGCCCTTGCGCTTCAGGAGGTATGCGACTTTTGCGATCGTCGTCGTCTTGCCAACACCGTTCACTCCGACGAACAGAAAAACGGTCGGCGCTTCATCGCTTACGATCAATCCTGCGGGACCTTGCTGACGGAAGCGGTCCGCGATGGCCTTCTGAAGTCGCGCTTTCATAGCTCCGGGTTCGGTGATCTTTTCCTCGCGCACCGCCTTCCTTAGTTCTGTGAGAATTTGTTGCGCGGTTGTGACGTTCGTGTCGGCTTCAAGGAGCGCCTGCTCCAGCTCGTCATAGAATTGATCGTCGATTACACCCCGACCCATCATTCGGTCGAAGGACTGCATCAGGCGCTTGAACATTGGTCTTTAGGGTGGCATATTTGCCCGTTCGACTGCAGCCAGCCAGCGATGCCACTGGGCGCTGGCCACGACTTCCGACCTTAGTGGCTCCGGAAGGTTAGGCTGCGCGAAATCCTTGTGGGTTTGAAAGCGCATCAGCTCTCGCTTTCGGAGCTCTACTGGCTTGAAGCGGACGGTTTGCCAGGCCTCGTACCACCAGAGGACCGACCAGATGTTTTGGCTCTTATAGCTCTTCGCGACTTGAAGCTTGAGTTGCCATTCTTCCGGTCTCAGGGCGAGCGATTCTTGGCCAATCGAGGTTGAGAATGCGTTCATTCTCTGAAGTCGTCGGGTGTAAGGATGGTAGAGCGGAACTTCGAAGATAGGTCCCTTGAAGGTTTGATTTACTAGCCAGTTGGTGGAGTCATGGTCAAGGTGGCCCTGTTCGAAGGCGGCACAGCAGACTCGATTCGGTTGGACACAGTCTATCAACGCCTGAAACTTGGGCTTAAGCTCTGCCAGTTCATCGCAAACCTTGCCATCGGTGGCCGACATGAATCTGAGATTCGAATCTGAAATCCCTAATATAGTTGCCACTATACGACCTTCGCTTTCCCTTACGGGGCAGCTGTGTGTCCAATTGAGGAAGACCTCGGCTCCAGCGTCAGTGAGGCGTTTGATCCACGCGCAGATGGCAATCTCGTCATCCGGGTGGGTCATGCAGAAGAGCCACCTAATCTTTGGATCGAGATCGAACGCCGTCACTCTTCGCCGAGCCTCTTCAGGATAACGGTCGTCGATCGCCCCTTGAGGAGCGGAAGGATGACGACTTCGCCTCCGTAGCTTCGAACGAGCTTAGTCTCGGGCATCTCGTCGGCTTGGTAGTCGCCGCCTTTTACATGGATTTCCGGTTTTAAGACAGCAATAGTCGCTTCCGGCGTATCTTCCTCAAACGAAACGGCTCCGTCCACCCACCTGAGAGCCTCTATAACCGCGATCCGGTCCTCCAGAGCGTTGATTGGACGAGTCGGGCCCTTGCTAAGGCGTCTGACCGATTCATCAGAGTTAACCCCGACGATGAGCAGGTCGCCAAGCTCATGGGCTTCGCGCAGGTAGCGGACATGACCGGCATGAAGGATGTCGAAAACGCCGTTGGTGAAGACCAACTGTCGGCCCTTTCTGAGTTCAAGCGCTTCGGTCAAGGTCATGCTTTGATCGACTCCATAAGCGTGCGGAAAACTAGATCGGGCTCGATGTAGCCCAAACCACGAGCATCATACTGGCACCGCTCGATTTGGCCATAGGGGCAGGAGCGGGTTGGCTTGGTGATGGAGTAAAGGCCAACCGCAGGGATGCCCAGCCCGGCTGCCAGATGAGAACTGCCGGTGTCGCCCCCGACGTGAGCCTTGGCGAGGCTGAGCAGGGCAACTAATTCGGTAATAGAGGTTTCGCCGATCAGAATCTGCGGCTTGGTTTTGGATTGCCGAGCGATTTCGGCGCCAACGTTCTTGTCATCCTGCGTCGGTCCACCAATCAGCACGCTTCGGATTTCTTGAGCGGCGAGAAGGTCGATCAGCTTGGAAAATCGGTCGGTCGGCCAACGCTTGGTTACCCATCCCGCTCCGCCGTTCATTACAACGAAAGGCTCCTCCGAACCCAGTTTTGGCTTCACGGTCGCCATCGCTTCATCCGTCGCTGCTAGCCCAAAGTCGGCTCGATCCGCCTTGCCACCAACCGCCCGAGCCACGTCCACGTATTGGTCGACGATATGGATGGAACTTGAATCTGGAATCACACGCTCGCTGAATAGCCAAGCGCCCTCGCGTTGCCAGTGGTAGCCAACCTTGGTTTTCGCTTTCGCGCCTTTCAGAACCAGACCGCTTTTCAACAAACCCTGCAAATCCAATGCCGCATCAAACTCGCCTTCAATGACGGGCCAAGAGTCAGGTTTCAAGCTTGGTTTGACCTCAATTACCTCGTCGATATGGCGGCAAGACCTTGCGACGCCCGCAAATCGAGGATCGACAGCCCAGACTATCTCCGACTCGGGAAAAGCCCTTTTCAAGGCTCCGGCCGCGGGCAACGAGCACGCGACGTCGCCAAGCGATGACAGGCGACTGATCAGGAATCGTTCAGCCAAGGAGTCTATTCACCGCCGAAACAATTTCCGATGGCTTGACATCGGCGGGGTTGGATGACGCATGCAAGACCACCCCATTCTCGGAATAGGGGCGGAACAGTTTCGGATCGGTCGGAC
>JACMJO010000482.1 GCA_014380605.1 Fimbriimonadaceae bacterium
CCAAATGTCTCAGACTGCCAAGCTAGAACCATTCTTAGGCGTCCTAAAGAAGCACCGATACGATAAATTCCTAGTGAGCCATGGGCTGGACGGCTATTCGTTGGCCCTTGACTATAAGGTAACCGAACGGAATTGGATCGACCTTCAGGCACTCGCGCACTCCATGAACGATGTCGTTCTCGAAGCAGGCGGGCGGTTCTATTTGGCGAAGGACTCCACTTTGAGGCCAGAGGATGTGGAACGATACTTGGGAACTAGCTTGGATAGATTCCGCGAACTAAAGGCTCAACTCGATCCGGAAAACTTGTTGACAAGCGACCAAGCCGCAAGGGTCTTCAAGCTGTGTGTTGCTGGCAACCATGATTGCTCCCGTCAGCTTGGCTCACCATTTGATTAAAAGTAGGTCACCTAATAAACGTGCTGTTTGTGAGCTTGTCGGAAGGTAGAAAAACATTAGGAAATCTATGTATAGGGAAATCTTGCTGGCTTACCTTCTCGTATTCATTTGGCGAAAGTATCCTTCACGCCGAGCCATCGCGGCTTCAATATTCGGACGGCCCTGCGGACAAAGTAAACTGAAGCCGCTTTGACGATGCTCGAACGAATAGGGGGCTGTGCGTGGGGATAGTCGAACAGCTTGCGCCGGAATTCGTGGCCGCGGTGACGTCGGCTTCTTCCGTTCTTATTGGAACCCATCTGAATCCGGACGGCGATGCCCTTGGCAGCGCCTTAGCGATGTCGCACTACCTGGATGGAATCGGAGTTCGCAACGAGGTCCTTTGCCATCACATGCCTCCGAAGAACTTGCGATTCCTCCCTGGCGTTAATCGAATTCGACAGACTCCAAAGGAAGAAAAGTACGACCTTGGAATCGTGGTCGACCTCGATTCTTTGGAAAGACTTGGGAGTACTGAGATTTTCTTCGCTTCCTGCGAGCGGACGGTCTTCATCGACCACCATGTCCCTCACGATGCTCCTGGAGACATACGAATTGTTGACACGAGCGCTCCGGCGACGGCGGTGATTCTGACCCGACTTTTCCAAAGACTGGAAGTCAAGATCACGCCGGAAATAGCGACCTGCCTGATTACCGGCATCGTGACGGACACGGGAAGTTTCCGATTCAGAAACACGACTCCCGAATCATTGAGTCTTGCGGCGAGCCTGCTTGAGCAAGGCGGGAATATCAACCTTGTAAGCGAGCAGGTTTTCCAAAGCAAGCCAATCTCAAGTGCGAGACTTCTTGGGTTCGCCTTGGAGCGGATGAGCTTGGACAGCAACGACCAGATCTGTTGGTCCGTTCTGACGATCGAGGATTTCGAGCAGAACCATGCTGTCGATGAGGATACCGAGGGCTTTGTAAACGAGCTTCTTTCCATCGAAACGGTTCAGATTGCCGCCCTGCTCCGCGAGCCAAAGCGAGGCAAGGTTCGATGCTCGATCCGATCTCGAGCTCAATACGACGTCGCCGCAGTCGCGAGGATTTTTGGCGGGGGTGGGCATCGGAACGCGGCGGGATGCAATTTTGAAGGACCAGTGGAGGAAGCGGTGGACCAATTGGTCGCCGAATTGAGACGTTGTTTGGAATCCTCCTAGTCCAAAAAGAACCCGGACGTACTTCCCACGATGTGGTGGATTCTGTGCGTCGTAAATTGGGCACGCGTCGCGTCGGACATGCCGGAACGCTTGATCCACTTGCGACCGGCCTGCTAGTTGTAGCCGTCGGTCCAGCAACGAGGTTTCTCCAATACTTGCCCTTGGAACCCAAGGAGTATGTCGCCCAGATTACATTCGGTAAGGCCACCAGCACCTACGACTTGGAGGGGGAGGTCACACAGGAGTCGACGGTCCCGGAGAACCTGTTAGATGCGATTCAAGAAACATTGCTCGCCTTTACCGGGTTGATCAGCCAGCTTCCGCCCATGTACAGCGCAGTGAAGATCGACGGCAAGCCGCTGTATCACTACGCGAGGCAAGGGAAGTCGATCGAGCGGGAACCCCGGAACGTCCACATCGAGGCGTTCGACATCAAGGTTCTATCGTCCGATACCGTGGAAGCCAGAATCGTCTGCTCAGGGGGCACTTACGTCCGTTCGCTCGCCCACGACCTGGGACAAGCAATGGGGTGCGGGGCGCTCCTGAGCGGGCTCCATAGGACCCGCGTTGGGCGGTTTTCGGTTGAGGAAGGAATCTTGGTGGGAGATGCAACGCCCGCTGACCTTGTTCCCCTGCGGGAGGCGTTGCTACCGATGCCCTTGGTCCCGATGAATGAAGTCCAGGTGCATCACGTACGGGAGGGACGTCAAGTAGGGTTGATGGAGATTCCAGCGGCAAACATCGTCGCGTTGTTGGATACGAACGGCGAGGTCTTTAGCGTCGCCCGGGTTCAGGGCAATTTGCTTCAGCCTGAGTGCGTTATTCCCAGCGAGGCTTTCCATGCCGTTTCTTGAGCCCTGTGAGGATAAGAAGATTCTCATTGGTCAGCTAATCGTCACTGGTATTTGGGCAGTCATCACCGGCGTCGGAATCTATCTGAGTCCCAGCGTTCACGGGCATGGCACCCATCAGCAACTTGGCCTGCCGCCCTGCCCAAGCGTTCTTTTGTTCAATCGGCCATGCCCGGGGTGCGGGTTGACGACTTCATGGACGGCCACGATTCACGGCAATCTCCCCCAAGCCTTTTCTGCTCATCCGCTTGGGCCACTTCTTTACCTAGCACTGACAACTTTTGCCGTCATTAATCTCTATGCCTACATAAAGAGGCTTCGAGTGGATACGTCGGGCAGGAAATGGATGGTTGGAATCGTGGCGAGCGGAGTCGTCTTCTTTGGATTTGGATTGGCGAGGTTCTTCTTGACCGACAATTACGCGGCTCCGAACGAGATGGCGAATTTCCTGAAGCGAGTTGCCCCAGATAAGAAATAGGCAATCCGGGCCACCTAAGGGTGGCCATGTCACAATGACCCTGTGTGCGGAATTGCAGGATATGTCGGCCCCAAGCAAGCGGTCGGAATCGTTTTCGACCAGTTGAAGCGGTTGGAGTATCGGGGTTACGATAGCGCCGGCATCGCCATCATGGAGCGAGACCAAATCAAGGTCTTGAAGCGAGCCGGGAAGTTAAGCAATCTTGGCAGTCTCCTGGACGACACGCCTACCGACGCCCATCTAGCGATTGCCCATTCTCGCTGGGCAACCCACGGTGCACCGACCGACGAGAACGCCCATCCCCACTTTGATGCGTACGAGCAGATCGCCATTATCCATAACGGGATTATCGAGAACTACCTTGACTTGAAAGAGGAGCTTGCTGAGAAAGGCCATAAGTTCCGGAGTCAAACCGACACGGAAGTTGCGGCCCACATCATTGGCGAGGAGTACAACGAGTCGGGCCCCTTAGAGGAGGCGGTCAAGCGAGCGGTTCGTCGGCTTAGAGGAGCCTACGCCCTTGTGGTGGTAAGTAAGCAGGAGCCGGGAAAGATCGTGGCGGTCCGGAATGCCTCTCCGCTCGTGATCGGGCTCGGAGATGGTGAGAATATGCTCGCCAGCGACATCCCCGCCCTTTTGCCTTACACTCGAAACGTCGTGGTTTTGGAAGAAGACACGATCGCGATCCTTGAGGAAGACAAGGTTCGCCTGATGGATGGCGACGGCCGTGAGTTGCCGATCAAGATTCAGCACATCGACTGGGACATCTCGGCGGCGGAGAAGGGCGGATATGACCACTTCCTGCTCAAGGAGATCCACGAACAGCCCGACGTGATTCGCCAGTGTTTAGCCGG
>JACMJO010000483.1 GCA_014380605.1 Fimbriimonadaceae bacterium
AAACCTTCCAGGTCGACCCTAAAGAGATAACTGCCCTAAGCTTGGGTTCTGTGATTCAATCCAGTAATACCGCGCCGAAGCTCATCGTTCTTGTTCACGGTATGTCGTCAGCGCCTTCCGATGCCGCGATGCCTGGCGTTCCCGAACCGAACGCCAACTCGCTGGATTACAACCGGTTCTATTGGAGCCCAACGTTCGTGCAGAACCTCCTCGGCTCCAACAGCCTGAAGACCCTGTCCGGAGTGGATGTCTCCGGTTCCCGATGGGAAGCTCACGGCACGCCCAACAGCAACGGGAAAGTGACCATGACGCACGGGTGCCGAGATTCAAATGCGGACGATCACTTTATCGTCAAATCAAGCTTCTCGGGCGGTGGCACGCCGGACGTCGCGATCTTCTCCAGCTACCGCGACGCCTCGGTCCACATCATGCCGCAGACTAAGAGGTTGATCAACCAGCTCTACGACGCATACGTGGCCAAGTTTGGAACTAAGCTGGCGCCTAAGCCAGGAATGGCCGCACCAAACATCATCTTTGTCTGCCACAGCATGGGAGGACTGGCCGTACGCACTTTGCTCGCGGCGCCTACTACCTCAATCGGTGGCGTGTCCCTTACGCCTGGCGAACGGCAGAAAGCGCAGGCTCTTCGCGACCGGACCGCCTACGTCGTCACGTTGGCTACGCCCCACGACGGATCCCAAATCGCCGACCGAGTTACTGATATCAAGTCTGCGATCGACAACGACAGCAATTGGACGGCCCTCAACTTTCTCAGCCAGGACATCACGGAAGCTATTCGAGGAACGCTTCGCGGCCAGATCAGGGCCACCGCCATCGAGCACCTCCGATCCGATTTCTGGAGAAACCACAGTGGAAACGCCATCGCCCCATATCGAATGGAAAGGACCGATGGCTCCCACGTGCCGGTCTACACCCTCGCTGGACATGCGCCGGGTGGAAGATTCTTTACCAATCCCACCTCCGCGTCACAGTTTCCCGCAGGCTCTATTGACATGGGTCGCTTGGGTGAAGAGGGCTACCGTCGCGAAGTGATCCGATCGGTCGGCCTTCTCATGCTCGACTACTTCCTTCACTCGGTGCCTGGTGGCTCCGGGCCGAAAAACTGGGGGGCCACCACCCGTAGTGATCTCGACATCATTGCTCGCTACCATCGGGAAAGGTTTGGCGCCGGCCTCTCTGCTCCGAACGAAGCCGTCTCAGCTCCCCTCGGCCTTCCCACGTTCTTTAATCGGGAAGCATCCTCCGCAAAGAATGTGAGGGTGGCAGGAGTCGACGTTGCGTTCCCCGCGACCAAGATAAAAGATGGAATGTTCGATGCCGACGGCATGGTGGGTACTCATTCGGGCCTCGCCCTGAATCTCGGCACCAATCAATCCGGCTTTTTTGAGCACGGAGCGGAGTGGAATACACCCGATGGATCCGTCTTCGGCTCTTTCTACCGAGTCGCTCCCATTGACGATGGAGAAGAGATGCCGTGGGTGTACAAGAACCACGAGACGATTCATCGCGGCGGCGCAGTTGGCGAATGGGTTCGCCAAAACCTCATCGAACGCGCTGGTCCTCTTCCGGGATCTGGGCCCGTTAGCTTTTGGCCAGCGCCTGGCCTTCAATTGAAGCTAGATTCGAAGGGTCTGATTTCTAAGCTTGAGTCTTCGCAGTTCGCCAAGCTCCGCGCGGCCGCAGCGAACATGAAGCTAATTAAGATTGCAAAGAGAGATGACGATTAGGAGAACCTGCCGCTTGAACCACATCTCATACCGATTGACCCTTTCCGTCCTGGCCCTTCTTGTGTGCACGTGCTCGTTCGCGCAGGAGGGTGTGGCCAAGGTCAAATTGCAACTGGCGAAGCGGCAACTTAGACCTGCGCTTGAGACTGCCCAAGCTGCCTTTAAGGACAGCAAGGTGGGAGCGGAGTTGCAGATGCTAGGCGTTCTGCAACTCGCGAATGGCAGACCGAAGGAAGCTGAAGACACCTTTACCAAAGCAATCGAACTGGCGGCGGAAAACCGGAACACTCCTTCAGGATTGGAAGAAGAATCCGGGCCCAACTCCGCTCTTGCCTCCGCGTTAAGCAAGATCAAACCGATCGTTTCGCTCGAAGCGGGCCTGCCTTCCGCCCACAACGGGCGCGGTATCGCAAGATACGTCTCAGGTGACTTGGACGGCGCGATCAGTGACTTCGACATCGCTGCCGTAATGGTTCCCGAATGGGGTTTGCCTTGGATCAACTCCTCCCTCGCCCTGCTGGAGTCCGGGCGAAGCGGCATTGCGGTCACAAGTGGACGCAAGGGTCTGGAGTTAGGGCTCAAATCATCGCGCGCCTTTGCGATTCTGGGTGAGGTCGAAATGACCACAAACCAATTCGACCGCTCCCGAGATAGCCTCCGAAAGGCGTTAGAGAAAGACCCGGACGATCCGTTTGCGCTCCTTGCGAATGCCAAGTTGCTGGCCCGCACCGGCAACTCTCGAGAGGCAGAGAGGGCGCTTGCGCAGGCCCTGGCAAACGGAGCGACCATCGTGGTGGATTCCAGTTTTCTGCCTGCCTCGGGAAAGGGCTCGGGAATCGGAGGCGCTACCACAGACAACCACCTTCACTTGGTGCACCAGGGTTTACCGAATCCGAACTTCGGATACCGGGCCATTGCTCTCATCGACATCCTGCGACAAGAGAACAGGGGTCGGGCGATCCAAGAGGGAACCTATCTAGAATTGACGCTGGGGGGAACGCCTGGGACCCTCTTTGCAAGCTACCGGAATGTGTCAGGTGGAAGACCAGGCTTAGAAGACGGCTTCGTTGGCCTGAACTCAACCAGTGGCGCCGAGTTTGACTTTAAGCAGACGAGCCTGCTCTGGCAGAAGCGATTCGACCTGAAACCCGGGCAGGGCATTACCCTCCATGCGGGATATCGCAACGGCAGGATTCGAGGTCAACAATCCGAGTCCGCACCTACCTTGACCACGATTAAAGATGAGCAGTGGGTTCTGGATGCGCGTTGGGATTCACGGATATCCAGCAACGTCGGCATACAGATCGGTACTTCATATTCGGAGCTTCGACGAAGTGGAGCGGGCGGCACTCCGCTCGAACCGGTCGAGCAGATATTTGGAAATGGAAAGTCCCGGATCTTTATGGTCTACGGCCTGGGCACGATTTCACTGACGGAGGACACCACGCTTCTGCTTGGAGGTGCATTGGCCAGCATCGATGACGAGGTCCTCATCGAGCCTATTGGCGACGTGGTGGTTCGGTTGGCCGGTGACCGGTCTTTGCGCTTCAAGGTCAGAAATCGGATGGCAGATGCGGCAGGGAACCTCTTCCCTCTCGCCCTGCTTCCAGAGTCGCCACAGCCGAACGCGATCGACCGAAAAATTGACAACGCCCAGGCGTTCAACAACTCTCCCACCTTCTTTGAGGAAGATGGCCGCCACAAAGACTACGAATGCGCCCTCGAGTTCGCGGGCCCCCGCGGAATGCGGTTTGAAACCTTTCTGTTCTATCGGGGCCTGAATAACATCCGCACCCAATCCTCAGACCCGAGGCTAGCACCCGATATGGTGTTGACCCCGCTCCAGTATGGAAGTGCCGGCGGGATAGGGCAACGAATAAAGATTCCATTGAACGACCAGTTCGGTTTGCGGCTATATGGCGCCTTCCAGACCTCGAGATGCAAGTTCGAAACGCCAACATACGATGCCGGCGACTATCCGCTTCAAAATCCGGCCTCGTCTAGGACGATGCCGAACTTTCCGTCATTCCAAGGAAGCGCGATTATAGATTGGGCGAAGGGCGGATGGTCGATGGCGCTTGAGATGCAGTACCTGGGCGAAAGGCGCCGTGCGGTGACAGTCAACACCATGCTTGGCGATGTCACCTACCTCTCCGATGCGCCGTCGGTGACAGGTCTCCACCTTCACAGCCGATACCGAGTCGGCAACGACGTTTCCCTGTTTTTCAGTGTGTTCAACTTGACGGGCGTTGGTTTCTATCCAGGATATGGGGGCGCCACCACCGGTGTCTTAGGTTTTCAGTATCGATTCTAAGGACCTTATGAAGAAGATCGTTCGGATTTGCACCGCGTTGGTCATCGCCGCAACTGTGCCCTCGGCGACACTTTCGCAGGGTGGGACCGGGGTGCCACCCCCACAAGACAAGAATGTGACCGTTAATGCGTTGCCTCCCTTAGCGCCCTACTACGGCCCTAGGAAGCGAGCGATTGTTTCGGCAATGGAGGTGAAAGTCCAGGGGGTAGCCACGACGGCTCCCACTCCGTCCGGAAACCAAACCGTGGTCACCATCGCGATAGATCAGCCGACTGATTTCGGCCTGGGCCTTACCGAAATGCTCACTACCGCGCTGGTCAATTCGAAGCGATTCATCGTTTTGGAAAGGCAGCACATCGAAGAGGTCAACAAGGAGCTTCAGGTCAGCCGAGGAGCCGAGTTCAATCCGGCTACCTCGACGGCGGCGGGGAAAATGCTCGGGGCCCAAGTCATTGTCCGGGGCGCGGTGACCGAGCTATCGGTAAAGCGATCCGGAACCGATGTCGGTGGAGTTCTGGGCGACGTCCTCTCGTTTGGGCAAGCTAGGGCGGAGTCCAAGGTCGCCATAGACTTGAAGGTGATCGATGTCGCGACCGGGCAAGTGCTGGAGTCGGTTCGAGCCGAAGGCAAAGCCGTGTCTAAAGGCATGGCGATCAAGTTGAACAAATCGGACATCAAGATCGGTTTCTCCAGTTTTGACAATAGCCCGCTCGGTTTGGCGGTACGCAACGCTATTGAGGATGCGGTTCGCAAGATCACTAAGAAGACCGATCCCATGGAGTGGGAAGCGAAGATCGCCAGCATCCAAGACGTGGATTCGCAGCCTGCGATCTATGTGAACGCAGGCTTGGACTCTGGTTTGGCCGTAGGCGACATTCTTGAAATCTTCCGGGCAGGAGCCGACATTACCGACCCCGACACGGGACTCATCATCGGCAAAACAGGCGGACTAAAGGTCGGGCAGCTCAGAGTAACCACCCTTCAGAAGGGGGTGACTCTCACCACAATTGTCGAGGGATCAGGCTTCCAAATTGGAGATATCGTGAAATTCTTCCGCCGCCCCGGCGGCCTCAGGCCACCGCCGAAAGATGGAGGATCAGATTGAGACGAATCCTCTTTCTAGTCCCACTTTTTTTGGTCGCATCCGTGGTCCAGGCACAACGAGCGACCACGGTCACCGTGTTCGAGAAGCCCGGCGTAAGGATCACTCTGGAGGATATCGTCTATGCTGCTGGCGCTCCAACTGACAAGGCC
>JACMJO010000484.1 GCA_014380605.1 Fimbriimonadaceae bacterium
GTCTTGCCGTTGGTTCCCGTTACGCCGATCACTTTCATCGAGCGGGTTGGATAGGCGAAAAATGTATTGCAAAGCTTACAAATTCCGTCGTTGAACAGAATTCGGTCCTTTGGAAGTTGGATGCCAGCAATTTCGTCCGCCTGGACCAAGAGGAGCCCTTCCGGCGACCAAACCACGGCCGCCACCGCTCCGTTTCTTTTTGCCGAGGCGATGAAGGCATGGGAGTCGTTGGTGGTTCCGGGGTTGCAGACAAATAGTGAGCCCGGTTTGGCTTCCCGAGAATCTTGGGTGATGGAGGAAATCTCCGCGTCGCCCGACGTGGCAATAGGCTGAACTCCAGACTCTGAAAGAAGTGCAGACAGAGTCAAAGTGCGACTCCTTCGTGACTTGGTGACTTGGTGGTTAGGTTTCCCTTCCTATCCTGAATTTTCAACCACAAAGGCACGAAGACACAAAGGTTAGGACCAGCTGTCCTTGCCACTACCGCCGAACCTCGACCTCTACCTTGGGAGCCACCGGCTTTTTCACCGCCTCAGTAGTACCAGATGTCGGCTTCAAACCATACTTCCGGATCACTGCTCGGGCCAAATCTGAGAACACTGGCCCAGCGACCGTCGCGCCGTAATACTTACCCGTCGAAGGCCGGTCTATCATCACCAGGATCATCGCCCTCGGGTTGTCAGCCGGTAAGAAGCCGACAAAGTTGGCCACATAGCCACCGCCTTTGCGGCCCTTCCGTTCCGCTGTCCCCGTCTTGCCCGCCATCCGATAGCCTGGAATCCGCAACGATTTTCCCGTTCCTCGATCCGAGTCGATGACCGCCTCCATGTAACGCATCACCTGGTGAGTCGTTTCTGGCGAAAACACCGCCTTTCCCTCTTGAGTGGGTTGCTCCTTCCCGCCAATCGACTTCACGAAGCGAGGCTTCATCCAAATGCCGTCATTTCCTAGCGATGTGAAAGCAGACGCCAGCGCAAGCGGAGTCACGCCCATCGACTGCCCAAATCCCCAGCACATCAGCTCGTGTGTCTTGGCGACGGGCTCGATGAACAAGGAACCGGACTTGGCGTTGGGCAAAGGCACGTCTAACGCATCGACCAATCCCAGGTCTTTGATGAACTGGTGATAAGGCTCAAATTTAATAAGGCATGCCCATTGCGCCGCGCTCACATTACAGCTCAGGGAGATGGCTTTTTCTAAGTTGACCGTCCCGTGCGCTCGGGAACCATGATGTTCATCACATCGAATCTGATACGGACCTTTCGTGAGGGTCCCATTGCAGTTCCAAGTCCAACCTGGGCCAACCACTTGGTCCTCGATCGCCTTAGCCTGTGTAAGGATCTTCATCGTGGAGCCTGGCTCGAAGTGCCCCATGATGTTGGGATTGAAGTCGGCTGGCTTGCCATCTGGACCTTGACCCGTCTTAGGGTCGAAAGTGGGCCAATTGGCCATCGCCAAAACGTCTCCCGTCTTTGGGTCCATCACGATGGCGATTCCAGACTCGGCCTTGTTGGCGTCCACCGCCCTTCTAACGGAGTCAAATGCGGCTTGCTGAAGGTCGCTATCCACGGTCAAAAGAACATTAGAACCATCCACTCGCCGGGTGCTATCCTCCTCCATCCGCATGGGAAGAAAGGCGCCGGTGCGGTCGATCATCCCTCTTGAAATGCCTTCCGACCCGGCAATCTCCATGCTCAGCATCTTCTCGATGCCCTTGGCAGTTTCAGAATTCCCAAGAAACCCTGCGATTGAACTTGCCGCCGATCCGAGGGGGTAAAGGCGCTTCCCGCTTGCGTCCGCGGACAAGCCATCGGCTCTCCACTTGGACTTGACCGCATCCAGCTTTTTCTTTTGCTCTGCGGTTAAGGTCGCCGGCCAAATGATTTCTCCTTTGGAACGAGAGACTACTTCGCGAATTTCCGATCCAGACATCTCGATCGCCGCTCCAAGCTCTAGGTAGAAGGCAGGGCTCTTCGGAACCTTCTCAGCGTTCACATGAAGCGCAAAAACGCCTTCATCCCTCGCAAGGGTTTTTCCGTCGGATGACAGAATCTGCCCACGACGAGGCTCGTCGATGTCGGTCACCACAAAGCGGTTGGACTTGATCGCCTTGCGCTTGATGTCTTGGCTACCGAATGCTTGGACCCTGGCCTGGCTATAGACGGCCAGCGCAAAGAACGCCACCGCCCCGATTGAAACGAGGCGGAGGCGTGAAGGGTTAACGGCTTGCGACGATGACACCGTTCTTCCTAGACGGTTTAGGCGCCACATCTGGAGCGACGAATCCATTACGCTTCGCCCAAACTACCAACTCGTTGCTGCTGGAGATTTCCGCAATCTTTACAGACAGCACGGTTTGCGCCGCTTTAGCCGCCTTCAGTCGCTGCCCGGCATGGATTCCATCTCGACGAGCTTTCTCAACCATGACGTGCCCACTCAGGCTGCTTGCGCCGAAGGTGACGACGGCAACGGCAAGAAATCCAAGGGCGCCGTTCATAAACTGCGACGCCACCGAAGGTCGGGTTCCGGTGGCCACTCTTAGCCGTGGCCGGGTATCGATATGAGGTCTTGTAATCGGTAATGCGCTCATCCTAAGCTCCAATGTCTAATTTGGCCATCCTTGGCCCAAGGCATGTTCCTAACTCGTTCTCCTGATCGCCCTTAACTTCGCGCTCCTGCTGCGAGGGTTGCGGACGATCTCCTCCGCCGAAGGCTGAGCGGGCTTCTTGTAAAGCTCCTCAAAACCCTCGTCGGACAATTCTCTCATTGCATGTTTGGCGGCTCTATCCTCACCTGAGTGGTAGCTCAGCACCGCTAAGACTCCACCTGGCTTCAGACATCGCCCGATCTCTGCGATCGTTTCATCCAAACCTTCCAACTCTTCGTTCACGGCGATTCTCACCGCCTGGAACGTGCGGGTCGCGGCGTGGATTCTCTTATCCCTTGCCCGCACCGGAATCGCCGCCAGCACGCAGTCCACCAAATCTTGGGTGGTCCGCAGGGGCTTTTCCTTTCGCCGCTCCACGATCTTCCTCGCGATCGCCCGCGCCCATTTTTCGTCTCCAAAATTCCAAAGAATGTGCTCGATCTGATCGAGCGACATTCGATTCAACATGGCCGAAGCTGGTTCGCCCACGCTTCTGTCCATTCTCATATCGAGCGGACCATCTTCCTTAAATGCGATCCCTCGTTCCGAATCCTCGATCTGAGCGCTATTCAGACCAAGGTCCAACAGAATTCCATCCGCTTCCCAGTCAAGCCTTTCCATCTCCGCCGGCAGGCCTCGATAGTCGCTGTGGACCAACTTGACTTCCACGCCCGCGGGGGCATTCAACCGAACTTTCGCCAGAGCCAGCATGGTCTCGTCCCAGTCCAA
>JACMJO010000485.1 GCA_014380605.1 Fimbriimonadaceae bacterium
AATCGCAAATCCACCAAAGTGTGGCCGAACCAAGGCTCGTTGGATTGCGCTTACGGATTCCGGCACCAGCACTTCGTCGGCATCGATCCACAAAACCCAGTCGCCCGTCGCAATCTCAAGGGAATGGTTCCTCGCGGCAGAAAAATCATGGGACCACTCGAACGAGCCCATCTTCGCCCCAAAACTTTCGGCGATTGCCACCGTATCGTCTGTTGACCCCGTGTCCACAACGACGATCTCGTCGACGATTCCTTTAAGGCTCTCTAGGCATCGGGAAAGATTCTTTGATTCGTTCTTGACGATCAGGCACGCGCTTAGCTTGATCCCCACCGGATCCAGCGGCCGATCTGCGGCAAGCCGAACCTTCGAGAGAGAAATATGGGCCACTCCATCGCGGCGACCGGTCTTCGATGAGAGCTGTTGCCGGCAAATCAGGTGCTCCGTCAGCAGTTTGGCCAGTCTTCTGGCACGCGGGACAAAACCGGCTTTTCCTAAGTCTTTGATCGCCTGGTCTTCTTCGCCGGAGAAGGCGAAGAGCATGCCTTCTGCCGCCAAGAGATCGGGATGGTGAGGTTCGCTCTTAAGCGCACCCGTTAACATGGCACGGGCGTGGTCTGCCTTGCCTTGCCGAATCAGCGCTTCGACCTGGTCGGCAATCGGATGGGCCGTTTCTTCGCCTGCTTTAGGCGGCATGATTCATCTCACGAGCTTTCGCAAGGTGTCTTCGAGCTCCGGCAATGGAGAACATTTCGTCCCGGAGCAATCGCTTGATGGCAAAGACGGTTTGGATGTCTTCCGGACGGTAGCGTCGTTGACCGCCCTCGGTGCGGTCCGGGCCCAGGAAGGCCTCGAACTCTCGCTCCCAATAGCGAAGGGTGTGGACTTCGACACCGGTGATACGCGCGGCAACGCTGATACTCACCGCCTGTTCGCTTTTCTGACGCTTTTCGGTCGACACCTTAAGAGAAACTCCTTTGGCCAATGGCCTTCACATGGAGTTATTGGCTAGAGACTGGTGTTTTTGCAGGGTCGAAGCCTAAGAGCCTTGTTGAATCGAGCTTATCCTAATCTTCAACAAGGTATTCCGCAACCAAGGCGGCGGTATCGACGAGAGCATCCAGATGAGTCCTCTCGTAGCCGTGGCTGGTGTCCACGCCCGGTCCAATCAACGCGACTTCCGCTCGCCCGCCTGAACGCCAGAAGGCACTGCCGTCTGAGCCGTAGTAAGGATAGACATCGGTCTTAAGATCGATGCCACGCCGGTCGGCGATGTCTCGCAGCCGGTCGCTAAGTCGTTTGCTATAAGGTCCGCTTGAGTCTTTCACGCAAAGCGAACAGTGGAACTCATCGCCCCGAAGTCCGTGGCCGATACAGGCCATATCCATGACGACCAATTCTTGGAGGTCCGCCGGGAGACCGTCCATTCCGCCGTGCCCGACCTCCTCAAAGTTGCTGATCAGGAGGGTCGTTCTCTGAGCCGCCGTCGTTCCGCTGTCTTTCAAAGCCTTGATGGCGGCGAGGGCGCAGACGACACAGGCTTTGTCGTCGATGAATCGAGATCGAACGAAGCCTGAAGCGCTTACCTCGACCCGAGGATCGAAATAGACAAAGTCTCCAACCTCGATGCCAAGCAGACGAGTCTCCTCGGAGCCCCCGGTCCGTTCGTCAAGGCGGACTTCTAGATTGTCGGCGTTTCGGGCGGCGGTGTTGGCTTCTTTGTTGACGTGGGCCGCGCCGTTGACCATCACGATGGAACCCCGGACCTGTCTTCCAGAGCGAGTTGCCACCCACACACCCTCGCTCTCGACCGTTGGCCACATCAAGCCATTGAGCGCGCTCAATCGCAACCGACCGTTGGACTTCACTTCGGCAACGATCGCACCCAGGGTATCAACATGGGCCGTAAGCCCGCGCGGCTTGTCATCCTTCATCCCGTCGAGATGGGCCAACAACGCGCCCTTTGTCGTTCTCTCGGTGCGGACTCCCATCGATTCCAATTCGCCCTGCACGAACGAAATGGCGTACTCGGTGTCTCCCGTCGGGCTGGGGGTGTTCAACAAGTCCACCAAGGTCTTGGTTAAGTAATCCGTTGGAATTTCAAATCTGGCCACGTGTCGTCCTCCGCGCGTTTTTACCCGAGGAATGAGCTTTCGGGCTTATTTGTCCGTTTGCGGCGGAGGAGTTGTATTCGAGTCGAAGGTAATTCTTGCGACTCGCCCGGTTGGTGTGAATTCGATAACTGCCTCGTCCAAGCTGTCGCCCTTTGTGGACGGATCAAAAACCGTTCGTGTGTAAACGAGCCGATAACTTCCATCCGCCATCTCCTGCACTTTGCTGGGGCGTCCGAGTTCCTTTTGGACGTCTGACATTTTCGCTCCAATCTCGATCTCACCGTCCCTAAGCTTCTTAACCGGACTAGCCTCCGGAGTCGGACCAGCGATCAGCCTGACGCCGAGCCAAAAGATCACCAAGAAGGCGATCGGGCCGCCGAACATGACCGCGTAGTCCAACGGTTTCAGTTTGTCTCGAGGCAATTTCATGCTTGTATTCACTATGCATCATCAGTCCCGGATTCATAGACGCTTCGCTAGGTTCACCACGGGGAACTGGTCTGAGATCATCGCGGGTACCTTGCATCCATGAGGCGATGGTTTGGCCTGCTGGCGATGGCGCTGAGCCTATCTGCCTGCTCGACCGATCCCGACGAACGAATTGTCATCCGAGTCGCCAACTGGGGCGGGGCGGATGATGAGAGCGACTTCGCCGCGAAACAACGCGGACTCTATGAAGAGTTCGAGAAGCGCAACCCCGACATCAAAGTCGTCATCGAAGGGATACCCGGGCCGGGCGAATACGTTCCCAAAATGATCCTCGCCCACAACTCCGGAGCTACGCCGGACATCGCGACTCTAGACGCTTCCAGCTCCGCCCTTTTCATCAACAGCGGCATGCTCATGGATCTGGCCACGCTGATTGATAAGGATCAAGAGTTCAAACTCAACGATTTCTACCTCAATATCGTCGATATCGCGCGACGGGGAGATGCCATTTATGCAATCCCCAACGACTTCACGCCGATGGTGATGTACTACAACAAACGCCTATTCGACGCTTCAGGCGTTTCGTATCCACAGAATGGCTGGACATTCGATCAGTTCCGCGAGACCGCCAAGAAGTTGACGAAGAAAGATCAGTACGGCTTCGTCTTCGCGAACTGGTTCCCAGGCTGGATCATGTGGCTTTGGAATAACGGCGGTGATGTGTTCTCACCCGATCTGAAGCGAGCGAGTGGCTTCTTGGATTCAGCTGAGAACGTCAAAACCATTGAGTTCCTCAGAACCATGATCAACGACGACAAATCGGCCCCGAGCTTGAGTCAGGCAGCAGCAGCGGGAGTTGATCTTTTCGCCAACGGCCAAGCCGCCATGACGGTGAGCGGGCACTGGGGGATGGTGGGCTACTCGGCCGCTCCCAAGGGGCCCGACGGGAAGCCAAAAATCACCCTCGCCGACCTGGGCGTTGTGATGCTTCCGAACAACACCGGAAAGCCGGTTACCGTGATGTACGAATCTGGCTACGCCATCACCAAGCGGGCCAAGCATCCCGATGCCGCCTGGCGATTCATCAAGTTCATGACCTCTTATGAATCGCGCTTAGTTTTGAACCAGACTGGGATCGCGGTCGATGCCCGGAAAGACGTGAGTACGGAGCGAGGCAAGGACCCACTTGAGGCGATGTTCCTCCCGATCATTCCAACCTGCCGACCGCCCTACGGAACGATGGTTGAGGGGTTTGAGATGGTGGAGACTCAGGCTCAGAACGCGATGGACAGCGTCCTGAAGAACGGACGCGATCCTAAGGCCGCATTGGAGAAGGCCGCCAAACGGATCGATTCCGAACTCGCCAAGAGGCAGGTTAAGCGTTGAGCATGGAACGCAAAGAGAGTCGGTGGGGTTGGCTGTTCATTGCGCCCGCCTTTGCTCACCTGCTTCTATTCGCGCTCGCTCCGATCCTGTATGCGTTTGGGCTGAGCCTGTTTCGAACTCGGCTCATCAGCCCGGAGCGTGAATTCGCGGGAGTCGAGAACTACACCTTTGCGGTTGCCGAACCGTCGTTCCAGAACGCGCTGTGGAATTCGGCACGCTATGCGCTGGTGAGCGTTCCGCTGGGCCTGATTGTTGCTCTCGCGGTCGCGATCTTGGTGAACCAGAAGCTAAAGGGCATCACCCTCTTTCGCACGATCTATTACATCCCCGCCATCTCCAGTGGAGTCGCGATCGCGATGCTCTGGCAGTATGTCTATCTGCCCGAAACCGGCATGATCAACTCGCTTCTGGGGATGCTGGGACTGGACAATAAGAAAGCGTTCTTGGACGACGTGGGATCGGCGATGTGGGCGGTCGCCATTATGTCAGTCTTTACGGGACTTGGCCCACGCATGGTGCTATTCCTCGCCGGACTGGTCGGAATTCCCCAGGAGCTTTATGAGGCCGGGGCGTTGGACGGAGCGACGGGTTGGCGGGCGTTCCTGAAGATCACCTTGCCGATGCTGATTCCCACGACCTTCTTCGTCGTAGTGACTTCCACCATCTCCGCGCTCCAGATCTTCACCCCGATCTATATGATGACCAAAGGCGGGCCGGAAGAGTCCACTGACGTCGTGGGTTATCACATCTACACCGAGGCGTGGGTGAACTTCAATACAGGCTTGGCGTCGGCGAAGTCGTTTGTGCTTTTGGTCGCGATCGTCGCCGTCTCGTTGGTGCAGTTCCGGATGATGAAGAGCCAGTTGAAGGGGTACAGCGCGGCATGAGGCAACACTCCGCCGTATCATGGTGGGTCGGAGCCTTATCATTCACGCTCGCGATCGTGCTTCTTTTGCTTTTCCTGGCGGGAGGCGCTTACAGTATCAACCCGGACGACCTTCGCCTGAACCTGATGGGTCGATTAGCAAGTAGCTTGCTCGGTCTCTTCGGACTCTGTACGCTGGTTTCAGGAGGCATCAAACAAGGGTTTTCCTACACTGGAATGATCCTGCTGGCACTCTTTCTATTGGCTCCATTTGTCTGGATGGTGCTGGTCTCCCTGCATCCGAGCAAAACTCCAATCCCAACCCTTGACCTGATCATCCCGAAGGAGCCGGCTTGGGACAACTACGGCAAGGTTCTTTTCATGCCGAATCTGCCGGTGTCACGGTTCTTCTTGAACACGCTCTTTGTGACACTCAGCGTGGTGCTTGGGCAGTTGTTCGTGAGTTCGCTAGCCGCCTATGGGTTTGCCAGGTTTCAGTTTAAGGGTCGTGAGGCCGCGTTTGGCTTGTTCCTTGTCTCGATGATGTTCGCTGGGCCGGTAACTCAGATTCCCGTGTACCTGATGGTGCAGAAGTTTGGGTGGTTGGACACTTATGCCGCACTGATCTTTCCGGGAATCTCATCTGCGTTCACCATCTTCCTCTTGCGGCAGGCCTTCCTGGCAATACCCAAGGAGTTGGATGAAGCCGCAAAGATAGACGGGGCGGGCTATTTTCGCATCTATTGGCGGGTCCTCCTGCCCTTGGCCAAGCCTTCACTGGCCACGGCGGCAGCATTCACCTTCTTCGGAGTCTGGACCGATTTCTTCTGGCCCATGCTTTCCACCAACTCCACTGAGATGCGGACCTTGGAGGTTGGGTTGTCCATCTTCAAAAATAGTTACGGCGCCGCCAATTGGCCGCTCCAGATGACGGCAGCCGTGATTGTTATGGCACCACTTCTGGTGGTGTTCCTGTTCTGCCAACGGTACTTCGTCAAGGGCGTGATGATGGGCAGCATCAAGTAGCTAGATCCCCGTCATCAACCGAATCAGCTTCTCTTCCGTGGCCCCGGCGCGAGCAACCTCACCAACGATAGCGCCCTCGCGGAAAACCAGGATTCGGTCGGCCATGTTGATCAGCTCGGGAAGCTCACTGGAAACCATGAGGACCGCCTTGCCTGAAGCTGTAACTTCGCGCAAAATGTCGTAGATTTCGCTCTTCGCCCCGACGTCCACGCCTCGGGTTGGCTCATCCACCATCAACACGTCGCACTCGGCGGCGAGCCACTTGGCAAGAACAACTTTCTGCTGATTTCCACCCGAGAGACCGCCCGTGATCGACTCCAGCCCCGGCGCGCGGATGCGCAAACGGTCGAAGTACCTCTGCGCCGTATCTCTCTCCTTTCCGCGCTGGACAAACCCTAGCTTGGCAAGGCGTGGGAGGAGGGGGAGAGTTTCGTTCTCGCGAATCCGCATTCCCAGTATGATCCCGTGTCGCTTTCGATCCTCAGGCACCATGCCGATTCGATTCGAGGTCGAGCGCTCCGGTCTGCCCAGTCGCAACTGTTGACCATGCACCTGAACCTGGCCGGTCGTCCGCTTGTCAAGCCCGAAGATTGCTTCTAAAACCTCGGTGCGGCCCGCCCCGACGAGTCCGGCAAAGCCCAAAATCTCACCTTTGCGAACTTCGAAAGACACATCGCGAAACTTGCCGGGACTTTGCAGACCTTGGACAGCTAGGGCGACTTCACCAAGCTCACCATGGCCGCATACGCCAACCTGAAGATCGCGACCGATCATCGCGGCCACAAGGGAGTCGTGGTCGAACTCGTCGGCAGGCTTCGTCGCGACATGACGCCCGTCTCTCAGAACGGTAATCGTATCGCAAAGCCGGAAAATCTCGTTCATCCGATGCGAGATGTAGATGCAGGTGACGCCGTCGGCTTTGAGCTGATCGATGAGCCCAAACAGCCTCTCCGACTCCGAGTGGGAAAGCGAGGAAGTTGGCTCATCGAAGATCAGAATGTTCGCGCCTTTTGCCACCGCCCCCGCGATCTGAACCAATTGTTGGACCGCGACCGGAAGTGAGCCCAAACGAGCTTGGGGATCGACTTTGGCCCCGATTCGATCCAACGCCTTCTCGGCTCGCGAAACCATTTCCGAGCGATCCACAAAGACGCCTTTGTGGGGCGTATCGCCCAGGCATAAGTTTTCTGCCACCGACAGGTTTTCGCAGAAAAGCAACTCCTGGTGAACCATCCCAATCCCGGCCCGTACGGCCTCGCCCGGGTCGGCAAATGTAACCTGCTGTCCCTCCAGAAGAACGACTCCTACGTCCGGGTGGATCAGTCCGCAGATCACCTTCCCAAGTGTGCTTTTGCCCGCACCGTTCTCTCCCATCAGGGCATGAACCGAGCCTGCCTGGATAGAGACGTCGACGGAGTCGAGCGCGGTCACACCAGGATAGTGCTTGGTGATCCCGTTAAGTTCAAGCACTGCGCTCATTTTAACATTCTCCTTGCCGCGAATCTGCCAGACGCCTGATCCAAAACCACGGCAACCACAACCGCGCAGCCGATGATAATCGATTCAAAATTCTGATCGAAGTGAAGGGTTCGGATCGACTGCCGGATCAGCACAATCAGCAGGGCCCCGAGCATCGCGCCCAATGCCGTGCCTTTTCCTCCAAGCAATGAAGCTCCGCCCACTACCGCCGACGCGATGACAAAGAGCTCGTAACCCGTGGCATCAGCGCTCGAAGCCGCCCCATAGTACGAGCATCCGGCGAACGCGGCGAATCCGGCAAGCAG
>JACMJO010000486.1 GCA_014380605.1 Fimbriimonadaceae bacterium
CGGACACGTTCTTGAAGATGTCGAAGGTGATCGCCTTCTCGGTCGCGTCCGAGTTCGTCATCGGAGAGATGGTGATCCGATACTTGCCGCCTTGCTTGAGCTTGTGCGGAAGATTCAGGTAGATCGTGTGCTCCAGAGTCCAATCGGGGTTCGGCCAGTTCCAGGCGGTGCCGGAGACCTTGGACTTTCGAGAGCACCTGATGGGTCGGAGCGGCGTTTTGTAGTTGGAATCGGTATCCGACGAGATCGAGTAGCTTGCGACATCGGCGGCGACGGCCGTGTCCAAAGGATTGCCGAACTTCTCAAGACAATCCCCTCCCACTCCTTCGGGATGGTTGTAAGCCTTGGGACCCTCCGCTTTGTCGTTGTAGTGAACCCACCCATCCTGCCAGTGGATCATCAGGTACTCGTCATCCACGGTTCGAACTTCAACGAGTTTTGCGGCGTAGATGGCCACGCTTGATGCCGCGATGGCGCAGCAGAGGAGGAGTTTCGTTAGTGCCATGGTGAGTATCTGCGAGCAGTTACCCTAATTTACTCCGCTTCGTTCGTATAAACCTGTCGGATGAAAGCCTCGCTTTTGTTTCTCGCGACCATTCTGGCCCAGGGCCCAGCCGGCCTACTTGAGGTCGGAACCAAGTACGGCCATAAGATCGAGGTTCGGAAGGCCGCTTTCACCGATAAAGCACGGGGCTACGAGGTCGCTGGAGACGTCGTTTCGGATGCGGCTATAGAGAAGTACGCCCCGCTCTGGATTCAAGAGTGGTCGCGCTACCCGCGCGGGTTGATGGCCAAAGCGAAGGTTGCCAAGGTCGTCTTCAGTGAAAAACTTAGCCTGAACGGACAGCTGCGGGCAGCGGTTCCGGCTTTCGATTTGGAAACTATGTACTTCGATCCCGCTCTGGGCGCCCATGCGCCAACCTACCAACGAGGCGTCGTGCACCACGAGTTTTTCCACATGCTCGACTTCCGCATGGGGAGGTTGAAGCTGGATCCCGATTGGATGGCGTTGAATCCCAAGGAATTCAAATATGGTTCGGGTGGTAAGAACATGCGCACTCAGGGAGTGGGTAATTTGACCACAGAGATTCCGGGCTTTCTCACCCCTTACGGCACCTCTGCACTAGAGGAAGACAAAGCTGAACTGTTCGCCCATCTGATTGTCAGCGCGAAGTTCGTGATGGACCAGGCTGCAAAGGACCCGGTCCTCGCAGCCAAGATCGACCTTCTTAAGAGACGGATGCAGGCCTACGACGCCGGATTCAACGACAGCTTCTGGCACAAACCAAAACTGAGGTCAACAGTAGGCCAAAATGAGCGATGCTCGCTTTACTTCTTGCCCTAACCACTGCCGATAAGATCTTCGATGGCAAAACTCTGAACGGTTGGGAAGTTGTCGGTGGTGGAAAGTGGACAGTGGAGAGCGGCGGCGTATTGAAGGGACAGTGCATCAAGGCGGATGAGCAGGGTGTGCTGGTGTATGAAAAACCGGTCCGTGACTTCAACGCCAAGTTCGAATTCCGTATCTCCGGGGGCAATAGCGGCTTTTACTTCCGAGCAGAACGAGTGGCTGGACAGCCTTTGGTGAAGGGTTTCCAGGCGGAAGTCGATGCGATTGAGGATGTGGGCGGGATTTGGGAAACGGCTGGCCGAGGCTGGGTTTTCAAGCCGACTAAGGAGATTCACACCGCCGCCAAGTTCTTGCCGGGGCAGTGGTCGAGGATGGAAGTCAGCGCGATGGGAACCCGCTACATCGTCAAGCTCAACGGGAAGACGATCACCGATATCGATGACCCTCAGGGGCGCAAGGAAGGGGCCGTCGCGCTACAGCTTCACGGCGGAATGGACATGACGGTCGAATTCCGCGAGATCTATCTGACTAAGAAGCGGGAATCCAGCCTGAATTCCCGCTAGTTGTTGGGCGATCAATCCTCCGGAGGGACTGCATCTCCAATGTAGTAGCCGTCGAACCTGGTGGCGGCAGGATCGAGGAAGAAGAGGGACAGTTGGAAAAATCCCTTGTCGCCCTTAACCATCAACACCATGCGCCCAGTTATGTCCGTTGAGATCATCTGAACGGTAATGGCGCCGCTGCGGCGATAGCTGTTCTCGTAGCCTTCCGCACGCTGGGCGGGAGTGCGCCTGGTCAAGACCGAGGGATCCCGAAAAGCCAGGTTGAAAGTCTCCATCGTCGAGCTCTTGCCGCTGTTGTAGGCAATGATTAGAGCCTCGGCGACCTCACCTTGACGCGTCTTGGGCCAAGCCTTGAATGCGGTTGGTTTGCTCCAGAGCGGGGTGGATGGCAGTGAGTCCTTCAGCGTCTTTTCGATCCACGCAACCTCGGTCGAGACCCGTGCATAGACCTCGGTCGTTCCGTACTTGCAGAGTCCAAAACCGTTGCCCATGTTAGCGGAGCTAACCCCGGCAATCGCCCATTTGCCGTCAACCTTGAGAAGGGCGGGACCGCCACTATCTCCTGGACCGCTGATTCCCTCCAGGTCGGTTGCGGTCTCGGGCTTGTCGAATTGGAAGAAGACCGAGGCGTTGTCTGCGCGCTCCAGCTTGTTCGTCGCTCCCCGCATCTTGCCGTCCTCTCCAGTGGGACCGGTGTTGCCGTTGCCCTTCATGCCCCGGCCGAAGAAATTCACCGTCTGGCCGACCTCGTCGGAATTCCGATACAGGCCAACGGGTTGGACGTCCGTCACCGGCTGTGATAGTCGGAGCAGCGAAAGATCCTTCCTTCCACCGCGTTGCTGCACGTAGTCCGGGTGGAAGATGATCCGATCGATGATGTATCGCTTGCCGTTGATCTTTGCCGTGGCGGAGAACGGAGTGATCTCTCGGGCGACGTGGCCCGCGGTCAGGACCCAGCGAGGGTCGATGAGCGTTCCGCCGGCATCGACGACATCCACATAGGCTTTGAACTCTTTGGCGAGTTCCAGGTAGCGGGCATCATCACGATCGTGTCGAATAACGATGGCTCGGGCAGACACGAGGGCCGAGAGGAAGAGGATAAGGATTGTGAGAAGGCGATAACGGTGCATGGCATACTCCTTCGCGACCGGTCGATTCGAAACTTCACCGTGGCACTTGGTGTCGTCGACTGGCGGCTAGTATGCGGGGTGCCTCCTGCACTTATCAGTATAAGACGGCTGTGGCCAAACCTAGGTCTGGTTACCCATCGAGACGACCGGTAAACTCCATTCCATGAGTCTCGGCAACTTCCGTTTCCCAATGCCCGTCAATGAGCCCGTCCTGAACTATGCGCCAGGCTCGCCGGAACGCGCTACGCTTAAGAGGACCCTTAAGGAACTCAAGGCTCAACAGATCGACGTACCGATGTATATCGGCGGGGATGAGGTTCGAACAGGAAATCTGAAGGAGCTTCATCCGCCCCATGAGCGGGCTCATACGCTCGGCCAGTTTCACGCCGGCGATGCGAGCCATGTGAGGCAAGCCATCGATTCTGCGCTTGCTGCTCGCGGTTCCTGGGCCAGTATGAGTTGGGAGAATCGGGCGAATATCTTCCTGAAGGCTGCCGACCTCATTGCCACCAAGTATCGCCCTTACATGAATGGCACCACGATGCTGGGGCAGTCCAAGAACGCCTATCAGGCGGAGATCGACGCGACGTGCGAGATCATCGACTTTCTGCGGTTCAACGTTCACTTTCTGGATGAAGTTTATCGCCAACAACCCATCAGCAGTCCAGGAATGCACAACCGGCTGGAGTACCGGCCGCTGGAAGGCTTCGTCCTGGCGATCACCCCGTTCAACTTCACGGCGATCGGGGGCAACCTGCCTACGGCTCCGGCAATGTGCGGCAACGTGGTTGTGTGGAAGCCCGCCAACACTCAGGTGTACAGTGCCCAGATGTTCATGCGCATCCTGAAGGAAGCAGGATTGCCCGATGGCGTCATCAATCTGGTGTATGTCGATGGCCCAACGATAGGCGATGTTTGCTTTGCCCATCGCGACTTCGGCGGAGTCCACTTCACGGGTTCCACCGGCGTCTTCAACCGGATGTGGAAAACGATTGGCGAAAACGTTTCGAACTACAAATCCTATCCGCGAATCGTGGGCGAGACGGGCGGCAAGGATTTCGTGGTCGCCCACCCTTCGGCTGATCCGGATGTCGTGGTGACAGCTTTGCTTAGGGGTGCCTTTGAG
>JACMJO010000487.1 GCA_014380605.1 Fimbriimonadaceae bacterium
ACCCGAATGAGGAGTTCGCCCGGCCCAGGCTCAGGGACGTCAAGCTCCTGAAGGGACAGGCTCCCGGGTTCATCGAGAACCAGCGCCTGCATCGTGCCCCGCGATTGGGAGCGGATCGACTGTAATTCCTTTTGTAAACTCAATCCTAACTTCTCGTTTTGGTCCGCGTCCCAGCGAACCGTCTTGCCCCTTTTCGGACTGGTAACCTAACCATTCCCTCAGGGATTAAAGCACGATGCCCACCGTAGAAACCACCTACCTCATCAACGCGCCTCTCGATAGAGTCTACGAGATTGCGAAGGACAGTCGCTCATTTCCCGAATATATGAAGGACGTTAAGTCCGTTACGCCAATCGAAACAAGTGAAAACCGCTTCGTTTCCGACTGGGTGGGCATCATTCCAACCTTTGGTCTTAAGGTCCGTTGGACCCAGGAAGACCTGTGGGACGACTCGGTCCATACTTGCCACTTCAAGCAACTCAAGGGCGATTACGACATGCTGGAAGGAGTTTGGACCTTTGTCGAAGAAGATGGCGGAACTCGGTTCGTCCAGAAACTAGATTACGAGTACAACGTCCCCACTCTCGGACCCTTGGTTAAAAAGGTGATCTACTCGATCGTCGTCAAGAATCTGGAGAACATCAACGAGGCGTTCAAGAAGCGGGCCGAAGGGTAAGTTGTGAATTGCCGAGTCTCTAAACTGAGGATTAAGGGTCATTCGCCGTATTCTCGCCAGTCGTAGTACATGCCTTGGTTTTGCGCTCGACTCGCTTGCTCAGGGCTGAGCCACGCTCGATTCTCAAGGAGCTTGCTTTCCGCCTGTTGCATGCTCATCCTTCCCGTCTTCACTTCGCGAGCCAGGTTCTCGGCATCGTCGATGACCTTCGCCGCCGCTCCCAGGGCTCGGGCGGCAGCTGACTTGTCGATATCTGGAAAGGTATCCCTCAGGCGATCAAACTCTGGGCGCGTGCGCTCTGGCCCCCAGGTAAGAACAACATCCATTGCCGCCATCAGAACCTCATCATTCATAGATGTACTTCAGGCTCCCGAGAATCACCTCGACCATGTTCATCGTGTTCACAATGGCCTCGGGCAGGCAGGTTGTGCGGCAGATCACCCATGTATTGGGGTCAGGCGTCGGCTTGACGATGTAGACCTGGTCCACTTGCTCGCCCATTATGGGAATTCCGCGAGTGGCGAGCGTCTTCATTCCTGCCAACTCCATGGTTCGCCATTCGGCGCCCTCGATGTTGTTCACATGCTGGGCGATGACCTGCTCGATGATGTCCACATCCGTCAGACCCTCTCCCGTTCCTAGTTCGAGGTTGACCTGAACCTGGCTGTCCTCGTCGTAGATCAGTACCCGACGTCCATCGTCGAAGATGAACCAGCCTAGCGGAATCGAAACATAGGCTCGGATGGCTCCACAGGCGAAAGTCGCATTCAGATCTTCAATGTCCAGCGCCGCCACATTCGGGAGCAACCCAATCCCGTTATCTCGCATGTAGGCGTTCATCTTGTGCTCTGGGTCCAGGCACTCAGTAGTATTGGAGCGGGCGAAATCTTTAAAGGTGTATTCGGGACCAATCTCTTCAGTTGGCTCTTGGATTTCAGGCATGTTGCGAAAGAAACTACCCGGCGAAAGCTCCCATTGCTAGGTTGTGGCTCGAAATCGGTTCTCAAGTCTCATCGCATGTCAACCTCAACCGGGAGGCCGAGGAACCTGCTGTATGCCTTTGTCGCCTCGCTTATGTCCACTTCGCCTACGTCCTCAAGCAACGATGCTTCGATCCGCACCTGCTTCCGCGCGATGGTTCGACGCCAACCTCCAACGATCTTTCCGTTTCGGGCGATGAGATGGGCAAGCATCCGATAGTCGTTGGGCTCAAGCCTCGCGTACACCTCCGGATCGAACGCGGGGGTGTAGTCCTTATAGGCGATGACGTGCTCGTCGTAGTTGGGTAGAAGGTGGACGACAGGTTTCGCTGGCTCCTGAACGGATTTCATTTCCGTCATCCAATAAGACTTACCGTCCAGATTCGCCTCTGTCAAGTGCTCACGATTCGCGTCGATCCCCGCCTTGCCATCCGCGATGGTCAGCCCAGACCAGTTTCCAAAATCTTGAACCATAGCGGGGCCGTGGCTGGTGAAGTAGCGCCGAGTTAGCTCCGCCAAAGCCTCATCACGATCCAATCGCCTGGCGTGCGGCGCCCGCTCCTCCAGCAGCGCATAGGTGAACTGCTTGCCTCGCATCGGCCCACTGCAGATGAGCGCCTCAAGCTCCAGGTAACCCACGATGTAACCCATCCGCAAACCCTCCGCCTCGATGCCTTCCTGACGCAATCGCGCCGCCAGCTCGTTTCTGGTTAGGTACTGGTCTCCTGCCAAGGCCTTGCCAATCAAGTCGCCGCACCTTGAGAGCAACGGCGGGTCAAGCTCGGTTTTGCGATAGTAGTAAGCGCTCGCCGCGTGAACCCGGGGAGCAGTCAACTCCAGCATCCACACGATGTCTTCGGGCGTCACGAAGTGCCAAGTCGGGCGCAACACGTGGGTACGCAAGATCGCGCCTTCGTTGTAGAGGCGATCAAGGTCAGAATCGAGAGCGCCCTTCGTTCTTTGCGCCACTCCCCACTTGGCCCCGTGGTAATCCTGCGACTGCACCGCCCCAAGCCACTTCACAACATCAACGGGCGAAGCAAAAGCCTCACCAAGGAGACGCTGATTCCGCAACCGCTGGAGGGCAATATCCATCTACAAGCCTAGGCGAGACCACAACCCATCGATCTTCGCCTTCACATCCTCGCTCATGGTGATGAGCTTGGGATAGTTGCGGTTGAAGCCGTTCTCACCTGGCCATTTGTGGGTGCAGTCGAACCCAATCTTCCCCCCAAATCCCTCCTCAAGCGAGGCATGATCCAACTGATCCACCGGCCCCTTGCTCAGCAAAGTGTCCCTCAAGGGATCGTTGTTCGCCCCCAGCCTAAACAGCACCTCCCCGATGTCCTGCACGTTGCAGTCCTCATCAAAGATAAACACCATCTTGGTGTAAGACAGCCCGCCCAGGCCCCAGATCGCGTTCATCACCTTGTACGCATGCCCCGGATACTTCTTTTTGATCGAGACGAACGCGATGTTGTGGAACCCACCCTCGACCGGCAGATTCATATCTACTATCTCCGGCACCGTGAGCTTGATCAAGGGGAAGAAGATGCGCTCCACCGCCTTGCCCATCCAACCGTCCTCCATCGGAGGCTGCCCCACGATCGTCGCCGGATAGACCGCCTTCTCGCGCATCGTTACCGCCGTCACGTGGAGAACCGGGAAGTCGTAGGCCAGCGAGTAATAGCCGGTGTGATCCCCAAATGGCCCCTCCAACCGGCGCTCGCTTGGATCCACATACCCCTCGATCACCATCTCGCAATCGGTGGGAACCATCAAGTCGACCGTTTTCGCCTTCACCATCCGAACGTTCTCTCGGCGCAGGAACCCCGCAAACAGCATCTCATCGATCCCCGGCGGCAAGGGCGAGATCGCCGCAAAGTTATAGGCCGGATCGCCCCCAAGGCAGACGCATACCTCCAATCTCTGACCCTTTGAACCCGCATCCTCCATCTGCCGCATCCCCGTCTTGTGCATCTGCCAATGCATCCCACAGGTGTTTCGGTCATACAGCTGGACCCGGTACATCCCCACATTCCGCTTCCCGGTATTGGGGTCGTGGGTGAAGACCAGTGGCAAAGTTATGAATGGCCCGCCATCCTCCGGCCAG
>JACMJO010000488.1 GCA_014380605.1 Fimbriimonadaceae bacterium
CGGCGGCATCGGCATCATGAATATCATGCTGGTGTCGGTCACTGAGCGAACCAGGGAGATCGGGTTACGCAAGGCAATTGGTGCGAAGCGGGAAGGCATCCTGACACAGTTCCTTCTAGAGAGCATCGTGATGTGCCTTTGCGGTGGCATCCTGGGCATCATTTTTGGATCGCTGGGGGTGTATGGCGTAGCCAAGCTTTTCAAAGTGCCGCCAATTATCAACATGACCTCCATATCCACGGCATTCTTCTTTTCGGCGGCAGTTGGCGTGTTCTTTGGACTCTATCCTGCGCTCCGTGCCAGCCGACTTGAGCCTATCCAGGCGCTACGCCACGAGTAATGGCTGGGTCCAGGCGGCTTGGTTCGGACTTTGAGGACGAAGCTGCCGAACTCCTGATCGAGAAGGGTTTCACCATCGTCACCCGCCGCTTCAAAGCGAAGAAGGGAGAGCTGGATTTGGTTGCTCTGGAGGGCGATCAACTCGTGTTCGTCGAAGTCAAACAACGGAAAGCTGGATACATCCCCGAGGAGTCGATCAGCCGACAAAAGATCGAGCGCCTCTACTCCGCCGCGCGCGAGTATTTGGTCAAGACCGACCAGCCCGAAAGGGAGTTTCGATTCGACGTTGTCGCGATCGGTTTCAACGAGACGCGACACCATCGCGACGTCTTCCGAGACCATGTCGATCTTGGACAGCCAGAGGAGTTTGATGACGACCCATCCGAAGATTGTTGAACTGCGCCAAAATCAAGGGACTGCATGTTCTTCACCAAGTACCCCCACCGGCTAAATTTCTCGTACCTGAAGGAGTTCAATCTTGAAACCGGAGAGGGCATCGCGGGTCAGAGACGTCTCGGCATAAAGCTAAACAGCTATCAGGACGACGTCTATCACATTCAGATCGTCAACGCCGAAACCTGGGAAGCAAACGATTGCCTTGAGACGCTGGAGGTTCCGTCGCCCAGCGATCGCCACCGAATGAAGATCGACGCCGACGGACGCTTAAAGATGCTGGGGCACGACGGCAAGCCATTGATCGAGAGTCCGCTGGACCGCTCGATTGGAGTATCTGGAGAACAGTCCATCTTCCAGTTCGATGTTCGACCCGGATCAAAGTTTTTCGGGCTTGGCGAGAAGACCTTCGGCAAGATCGAGGTTTCAGGGATCAGAACCAAGTTCTGGAATACCGACGTTTGGGGTGACTTCCACCATCGGCAATGGGGCGATGAGCCGACCGATCCGCCCTACTTCTCGACTCCCTACCTGGCGGCAAGGATCGGTGACGAGTGGGTTGGATTCCTGCTTCACAACCCTTATCCGTGCTTCTTCGAAATCCCTGGCACCGACGAGTCCAGAGTGTTTGTGGAGTGGCAGAGAACATCCCTACAGTTACTGATGGGCTCGGAAGGCGGAGAGCCCAATCTCTGGGTTCTCTATGCTCCGTCGCTTCGGGAACTCACGAGGAAACTCCAGAAGCTTGTCGGAGTTACTCCTGTTCCACCAGTCTGGGCGCTTGGCTACCACCAGTCTCGATGGGGATACGGAGGGCATGACGATCTTTTGGCCTTGGATGCCAAGTTTACTGACCATCAAATCCCCTGCGATTCTCTGTGGTTGGACTTGGACTACATGGATGGCTATCGGATATTTACCGTTGCTGACAAAGCGTTCCCTCAGGGCGTCGGAGCTACCACTGAGGGGCTAGAGGAGTCCGGTCGGAGGATCATTCCGATCATCGATCCAGGCGTAAAGCTGGACCCAAGTTACCGGGTCTATGACGACGGCCTCGACCAAAAGGTCTTCTGTCAGAACGCGGAGGGCCACGAGTTCGTCGGGATGGTCTGGCCGGGAGAAACCGTCTTTCCCGATTTCACCAAACCTGAATCTCGCGATTGGTGGGCAGGCTATGCGGAGGAGTTCAGAAAATCTGGATTCGGCGGATGTTGGGTCGACATGAACGATCCCTCGACCGGCCCAGTCGATCCCACGGGGATGCTCTTTCAGGATGGAAAGAAGCCCCACGGTTTTGGACACAACACCTATGCGCTCGGGATGCAAATGGCGACGAAACAAGGCTTCCTGCGGGCTAATCCGAATGAGAGGCCATTCGTCCTCAGTCGGTCAGGCTATATCGGCTCCAGCAAGAATGCGGCAATTTGGACGGGCGACAACCTTTCCAACGAATTTTACTTGCGGATATCGATTCCAACCACCATCGGCATGGGGCTCAGCGGGTTGCCTTTCAACGGCCCGGATATCGGAGGATTTGGCGGAAATGTGACCGATCAACTGATGTTGGATTGGGTCAAAGCATGCTTCCTCTTCCCATTTTTCCGCAATCACAGCATGCTTGGTACGCGAGAGCAAGAACCGTTCTCCTTTCCGAAGGCAACGATGGAAGCGATTCGGAAGTACATCCGACTTCGCTACAAGCTGATGCCCTACCTCTACAACCTCTTCATCGAGCAAGAAGAGAAGGGCGATCCGATTCTCAGGCCGATAATCTATGCCTTTGACGATGCGGGATTGGAGAATGTGGGCGACCAGTTCTTAGTGGGCGATTCGATCATGCAAGCCCCGATCCTTGGAAAAGATCGAACCCGAACGGTCCTATTACCGGGCACCGAACCCTGGTTCGACGCCCAAATCGGGGGCTGGAGAGATCCGGGCGAGATCGAAGTGAAAGTCGGTCCCCTCGAATCCCCGCTTTTCCTCCCCGCCGGGGCAATCGTCCCGATGCGCCACGGAACGCCCATCGACACCAAGCTCGACCTAAACGAGATAGCGTTCCACTTGTTCCTTCCCCCCGATTGGGATGGCGAGGCAGGCTACGAGTACCGATCCGATGACGGCCTGTCGTTCGACTACCGACAAGGTAAGCGGAGCGCACTGAGCATCAAGCTTGTGTCGGTCAAAGGAAACGTCGCGGTGAGTTGGGAGCAGACCGACCGCGGCTTTGGCGACATCCGTCCAACGTTCGTTATCCACGGAAAGCCGAAAAGCGTGAGAATCAACGCCGCCCTCCCCATCCAAAAAGCTGATAGGGTCACTCTCACTGGCAAGTCCCTCCCGGTCGATGTGGTAAAGGTGCGATAAGTTGTTTACCGGCATCATTCAAAGCGTCGGCAAGATCGCACACATTCAAGGC
>JACMJO010000038.1 GCA_014380605.1 Fimbriimonadaceae bacterium
AGATCGTGATCTGCTCTGACCGAGCGCCTCGGGAGTTGCATCTTATGGATGACCGGTTGCGATCACGTTTTGAGTCTGGGCTGGTGGCGGATATTCAGATGCCCGACACGGAAACTCGGTGCGCGATCATCCAGAAAAAGGCAGAGCACGACCAAGTCGACCTTAGGCACGAGGTTGCGTTCTTCCTTGCGGAGCACGTACCCGGAAACATCCGACAGCTCGAAGGGGCGCTCACTCGCCTTGCCGTGCAAGCAAGCCTTGAGGAACGCGAACTGGAGTTGGAGATCGCGCAAACGATGGTTGAGAAATACTATCGTGGGTCTTTGGCCAAACCTGACGTGCTGGAGATTATCGAGGCGGTGGGAAGGCAGTTTAAGATTTCGTCGGAGGACATCAAGGGAGTTTCCAGGAAAGCGCCGATTGTTGAAGCCCGGCACGTTGCGGTTTACATCACGCGAGAGATCACGGGCGACTCCTGGAAGCATATTGGTTCGCAGTTTGGCAATCGAGACCACACTTCGATGATGCACGGGTATCAGAAGATCGACGAGATCTTGCTGAACGACAAGCAGATGCGAACGATCGTGAAGACCCTGATACGAGACCTGTACCCGAGTTCCTAAGATGAAGCTCGCAGAAATGACCTGGCAAGAAGTGGATGCCCTGCCCCGCGAGGTCGTCTTTGTTCTGCCAACAGGTTCGCTGGAGCAACACGGACCGCACCTGCCTTTGTTCACGGACTCAATCTTGGCGACATCGGTGGCGGAAGCCGTTGAAGCTCAGCTTCAGGACAAGGTTGTCTTACTCCCGACCCTTTGGCTTGGGGCCAGCGCGCATCATCTCGATTTCGCGGGCTCGCTGTCGGCATCGTTCGAGACTTACATGGGGGCGGTGTCAGACTGCATCGAGTCCTTGATTCCTCACGGTTTCGCACGGTTCTACATCCTGAATGGGCACGGCGGGAATTCGGAGCCAAACGGGATGGCGCTGAGAACGCTGAAGGCTCGATACCCGAACTTGACCTTCGCCCATAGCAACTACTACACATTCGCGGAACGAACTTCGGCAGATCTCTTGACGGGTCCGGCAAAGACGATTCAACATGCGTGCGAAGCCGAAGCCAGCTTGATCATGCACCTTCGCCCGGACCTTGTGCGAGCCGACAAACTACGCGACGACGGGTTGAGGGCAGACCCGCCAATTGTGGGGCTGGTCAGCCACTTTGACGAGATCACGGAGCAAGGCTCCCTGGGCTACGCGACTTTGGCTACACCGGAAAAGGGTCGGGTCATTTTTGAAGCCGCCGTCGATGGGGTCGCGAAGAACATTGGTTCAATCCATGCAGGCCACGTTTTCGTCGGCGCGTAAGGTATGGTCCCAATCAAGCCCGCATTGCATCGGGCGCGAAGGAGATCTTAATGGGAATTCGGAATCTTGCGACCGTGGGTCTTGCGGTACTCGTTTGCGTTTCTGGCGCACTTGCTCAAGATCAGGATAAAGACAAAGAGAAGAAGAAAGACGAAGGTGCGAAGAACTACCTTGGCATCAAGGGCGGCATCTATATGCCAACCGACAGCGAGATACGCGACATCTTTGGCACAACCATTCCTGTTTTCGGCCTATCGTTCGATGACTTCACCCGCCAAGCGGACAAGTGGCGGCTTACATTTGATCTCGACTTCATTACCGGTCGAAATGGAGACGACAAGTTCTTTGCCGCACCGTTTATGGGCTCGGTTGGACGCGTCTTTGGTTCCCGGAGCGACCAGTGGCGGCCGTACGTTCGCTTTGGGCTGGGAGGCGCTTACTTCGACTACAGCATCACCCGTCGAAGCACGCTTGAGCGGTTCTCGGAGAAAAGATTTGGATTCGGGGGCGAAGCCGAAGCTGGGTTCTTTGTCGGCGAACGCGTTCGGGTATCGGCCAAATACCTTTGGTTCTCCAAGGTGGACGACTTCGATTTCAGCGGCCTTCAGATCACCGCAACCTTAAATCTCATTCGCTTCTAAGCCGCCAAAATGCTTAGGCAATGGCCTCGATCCAGTGGTCGGGGCCATTTTGTCGTTCAATATAGGAGCCAATGGCGAGAGGCCTTGAATTAGTCGAAGCCGAGATCGAGAAAGCCTTGCTTGTGGTCGTCAACGAAGACGAAAGCGAGGATGAGATTGTCGAGAATGAGCTCGAAGGATTATGCGAAGCGGCAGGGGTAGAGCCCCTGGCGACGATCAGGCAACGACTGGATCGCCCCTATAAGGGAACGTACGTCGGCACGGGAAAGGTCGAAGAGATTCGGGACTTGGCCAAGGAGATTAATGCCGATCTCGTTCTCATCGATGGCGAGGTCAGCGGTATGCAACAGCGCAACCTTGAGAAAGCCTTTGAACTCAAAGTCATCGACCGCACCCAGCTCATCCTAGATATCTTTGCGCGACGGGCACGGACAAAGGAAGGCATGCTGCAGGTTGAGCTGGCTCAACTCACCTACATGATGCCCAAGCTCATGTCGGTTTACACCAAATTCGAGCGTCAAAAGGGCGGCATTGGAATGAGGGGCCCGGGCGAGACGAAGCTCGAATCC
>JACMJO010000489.1 GCA_014380605.1 Fimbriimonadaceae bacterium
ACCTGGTCTTTGGCGATAAGAAGCTGGGCGGAATCCTTACAGAGCTACTTCCTGACGAGCAAGGCCTCCGGGTCCCGGTAGTCGGCATCGGAATAAACCTGAATCAGAAGAGTTTTCTATCTGACATTGCGGACCGAGCCACCAGCCTCGCGATGTATCGGGGCGGACAGTACGAGGCGGAGGCCATAGGGAAGTCAATCGTCTCCCGAATCTCCCTTCTACCCGAGCCTACAGCCTGGGACGACCTTAAACCCGTCTGGATGCTGTTCGACCACACCCCCGGCAAAAGCTACAAACTCCCTGACGGAAGCGAAGGGATTGCCCTCGGCGTAGGACCGGATGGACGGCTGATCTGTGCGGTGAACGGCGAGTCCACGTCAGTTTTGGCGGCAGAAGCGATCTTTGGTGCGACCGGGGCCCCCTTATGAGAGCGGATACATTGGTAGTCATTGGAGGCTTGACGCTGATCGTCTTAATACTTGGCGCCAAGCATTTTCCCGAGCTTTGGCGAGGAGTCGTCAAGGGCTGGAACGACCTTTGGGACGCGCTTGGCGGCGGCGGTCGATTCCGGCATTAGCCACAGAAGCGATCTTTGGTGCGACAGATTCGTCTAAACCGGTGTCACAATAGATAGAGATTGGTCGCGAGATCGATCCGAAGGAAATTATTATGAGTTTTGGTACCAATGAGATGCTTATCGTGCTCGGTGTGGTCGTTCTGCTGTTCGGCGGCAAGAAGATCCCTGAGCTTATGAGAGGCGTCGGCAAAGGCGTAGGCGAATTGAAGCGTGGTCTGGATGAAGGCAAGCGCAGCCTCGACGAGTCGATGAACAGTACCAAGGAATAACTCTCTCCTTCGAATACAATTTGGAAGCGTCCCGCAATCGCGGGGCGCTTTTTTGCTTCATTTCGAACTGCCAGCACAATGTACGTAAATAAAAAAGCGCGACAGCAAAGCTGTCACGCTTGAATAAGAACTCCATGTAATTGGAGCGGGCAACGCGATTCGAACGCGCGACCTATTCCTTGGCAAGGAATCGCTCTACCACTGAGCTATGCCCGCAACGAGCCATTGTTATACCCGGATCGACCAGAGATTTCAAGCAACCCCGGGACTACAACGAAGTGTGACTACAATGGAGTGTGACGAACCTCTCCGACCGTTTGAAAGCGCTTGCCGAATGCATAGACAGAGCGGCGGAGATCGCCCTCCAGGCCCGGCAACAGATGAAGGCGGAATTGAAGCCGGACGGTTCGATCGTCACAAATGCGGACCGGGCGGTCGAAGAGTTTCTTCGGCTGGAACTATCTGCCCAGTGGCCCGGAACCAGCTTTTGGGGTGAGGAGTTTGGGCGAGACGCCGTAAGCGACAAGGGCCACTGGCTGATCGACCCTATCGACGGAACGTCCAACTTTAGATTCGGCTCTCCGCTCTGGGGAATCAGCGTGGGCTTGGCGGTCGGAGATCGCATGGAACTCGGAGCCGTCTGGTTACCCGTCTTGGGCGAATTCTACCTAGCTGAACGCGGCAAGGGAGCCTGGATGAATGGCCAACCGCTTTCCCCAATTCCGCCCGGACCAATTGAGGCCCATCAGCTATTAAGCTACTGCGACTCCATCGTGAGGAGGTATTCCACCCAAGCCATTCCGGGGAAGATGCGGTGTGCTGGCGCCTTCGTGATCGACGGGACATTCACCGCGATGCAAAGGTATCGAGGCATGATTGGAGGCGGCGAGTACCTATACGATGCCGCCGCGTCGATCCTGATCAATGAGGAGCTAGGAGCCGAGATTCGTTGGGCGGACGGCAAGGCCCTCGACTACGCGGAGTTGATCGCTGGAAAACGCTTTGATCGAGCCTGGATCATCTTCCCGTCAGGAAGCGGCTTCCACCTTTCCGAGACGGTTTAAGCTGGTGCCTCCCCATGCGGTGATGTTTGAGCTGGAGGGGGAGGTTAGGTGGGGGATCCGGGAGCCTCAATTTTGAGAGACAACCGCTCTAACCGCTCGGTCAAAGTCTTGGCGGTAACCACGTCGGATGCATCCTCAGCATAGTGAGACCACGCCACATTGCCGCCAGGAGCCACGATGAAGGCGGCAGAGAGTTGCATAGGGTCACTGGTCGGTTTTCCCTGGCCAAAGCCCGCGAGAGTCGCCTGGAGGCCCTTGCCAAGGGTTCGCAGGTTGATCATCTGCCTGGTCGATCCCCGCTTCACTCCAAAGGCTTCATACAGTCTGCGATCTGGATCACAGATGAATCGGTGGGGCGATCGCATCTTGGCCTTGAACGCCACAGCCTCCTTTGGCTCCTCCATACAGACAAACGCAATCGGAAGTTCGGGGTTGCCGCGCAGTTGACCAACCTGGTATCGACAGAAAACGCATCCAAAGTGCCGGAGGAAAACTAGGATCAGTGGACCCTCTTGGAAGAGGTTCGACAGTTCTTCAACCGAGCCGTCATCTAGGGTCACCCGCAGTTGTGGAGCCTTCATCACCCTGTTCTACGTGGGGAATGACTAGTCGAGCAGTTCTTGCAGGTGGCGAGAACGTGAGGGGTGCTTCAGCTTCTTTAAGCTCTTCTGCTCGATCTGCCTAATTCGCTCTCTCGTGACTTGAAAGCTGCGAGCCACTTCTTCCAGCGTGTGAGGCTGCCCATCGGTGAGACCGAATCGCATCAGAATTACGTCGCGCTCCCTTTCGGTCAGCGCGCTCAGGACTTCATCGATACGTTTTCGCAGAACAGATCGCAGAGCCGCATCGACCGGTGTCTCGCCATGGCCATCGACGATGAACTCGGCAAGCGTACTGTCCTCGCTTTCCCCAATTGGAGTTTCCAGCGAAAGCGGCTCGCTGATCGCGCGGAAGAAATCGTGGACCTTGTCCTCAGTGATGCAAAGCTCATCGGCAAGTTCAAGCGTAGTTGGTTCTCGCCCAAATCTCTGCTGAAGTTGGTTCGCCGCACGCATCAATCTGTTCACGGCCTCAAGCGTGTGTACGGGCACTCGGATCGTGCGGCCCTGATCGCTGATGGCGCGGGAGATGGCTTGCCGAATCCACCAAGTGGCGTAGGTGCTAAATCGGAAGCCGCGATTTGCGTCGAATTTCTCGACGGCGCGGATCAAGCCCATATTGCCTTCCTGGATAAGGTCTTGCATTGAGAGCCCACGGCCAAGGAACTTCTTTGCAATGCTGACGACGAGCCGAAGGTTGGCCTCGATGAGCATCTGTTTGCAGTTCACCGAACCTGCATTCGCGCCAAGGGCAAGGGCAATTTCTTGCTCGGCGGTTAAAAGAGGGATTCGCCCAATCTTGCGAAGCCACATCTTCACCGAGTCGTCTACGGCTTGGAGGTCGGCATCGACTTCCGGATTAGCGGTGACTAACTCAAGTTCATGATCGTCTTCAACGACGGGCGCGTCAAAGCCGCGAATCTTGTCTAGGTTAGGGTGAGA
>JACMJO010000490.1 GCA_014380605.1 Fimbriimonadaceae bacterium
CCTCTCCAGGTCGAAACACCATCGGCCTTTCCATTTGATGGCTTGGTTGGAAAGAACGTCGAGGTTCATGATCCGAGTGTTCTGGAGTTCGGCGGCACCTATCTCTGCTTTCACACGAGTGGAAATTCATTCTGCGAAATGCGGACTTCAAAGGACCTTGAGACCTGGAAAAGTCACGGCCCTATACTCTCTAGGGCACCCGAGTGGTTGCGTAAGCAGATTCCACAACAGCGATCGACATGGGCGCCGGCCGCCATCAAAGTTGGCAGCACCCTAAGGGTCTATTACTGCGCGAGCGAGCGTTTTGGCGCTAACGGCTCGGTCATCGGCCTTGTCGAAAACCAAAACTTCGATCCCGAGAGGCCCCTTGTCGGTTGGCAGGATAAGGGAAAGTTGTTGGAAAGCAAGGCAGGCGTAGACAACTTCAATGCGATCGACCCCGATGTCTTTGTCGATCGCGAGGGTCGCCACTGGATGGCTTATGGCTCCTACTGGGGCGGGCTATTCATGGTGGAGTTGGATGCTAAGACCGGATTGCTGAAGTCCCCTGGCTCACCACCGAAGCATGTGGCAAGCAATACGGGCGAGCGTGGCAATCCACTAGAAGCGCCTGTGCTTAGCTATCATGACGGCTACTATTACTTGTACGTCGTCTATGGCCTGGCCGCTCAAGGAGTTCGGAGCACCTATAGAATGATGGTTGGACGGAGCAAGTCGATCACCGATCCCTTTGTTGGCTTTGATGGGAAGCCGATGACCGAAGGCGGCCATACCGACGTGCTCAAGAGTTCTCCACCCATGTTCGCGCCGGGTGGGGGCAATATCTTCCAGCAGAAGGATGGGAAATGGATGTTCGCCTATCACTTCTACGATGGGCGCAAGCACTGGAATCGGGATGTATGGGGACGCCCCACAATGCAGATTCGCGATGTTCTTTGGGCAAAAGATGGGTGGCCTCTTCCGGGCCTGCCAAACGGCGTCGATCTTAAAGGGCCAAAAAGAACGGTGAACATCGAAGGCGACTGGATTCATCAGGCGGATTTCGCGAATTCCGTCACCATCAAGCTAAGCAAGGAAGGCAAAGTTCAAGGTGAAGGCCGGGCCGGATCTTGGAGCTTGAAGGGTGACGCTCTGACGCTAACTTGGCCCAGACCTTTGGGAGAGGGAGAACCCTTCGTCGATCAACTTCAATTAGCCTATGATGGCCGTTACTACGTTGGGCGGAACCGAGCCGGAGCCATCATCCGAGGTATTCGCCGCGATGCGACGACAAGGTAGCTTCAGCATCCATGCGATGCTTGGCACTCTGTTCCTGATTGTGTTGGGGACAGGCATCTTCAGGGCCATCGACAATGGGTTGGTTGCAAGTTCGGCGAGCAAAGTCCAAATCAGCTTCTGGAACGGCTTTACGGGACCTGACGGCATTGTGATGCTCAGCATGATCGAGCGATTCAACAAGGCCAATCCCGACATCAACGTTTCGATGCAGCGCATTCCGTGGGCAACCTACTACAACAAGCTGACGGTCGCGGGAACTGATGGCCGGGGGCCCCACCTTTTCGTTGTTCACGCCAGCACCTTGCCCCGGATTCGCAGGGCAGGATTCATCTCCAATTCGGCTAACTTGTATTCCGGCCCCGATGCCATCAATTCTGACGATTTCGACCCTTACGTCTTGGACCAGGTGAGGTTTGGCGATGTTTACGATGGCGTTCCTTTGGACATCCATCCCCAAGGGCTCTATTGTAATGCCGAGATGCTTCGGAAGGCCGGGATCGTCGATGCCGACGGAAAGCCACGAGCGCCTCGCAACAAGAAGGAGTTCATGGATGCCCTTCGGGCGATGACCACCCAGCCGAAGGAGGCGAACGACAAAATTTGGGGTTATGCGCTTACGAATTGGGGTTCCAACATCAGATCGCTTATTCCCCAGTTCGGCGGCCGTTACCTTGACGAGGATGGGAACGCCGATCTGAACTCCCCGGAGAACATCGAAGCGTTGGAGTTCCTAGGTTCCCTTACAAAGAGCAAGCTTGTGCCGCCACCCGAGAACGGGCTTGGCTGGTTTGGCTATCGACAAAAGAAAGTCGCCATGGTCTGGGATGGCGTTTTCATGCTGGGCGATCTCCTTCGCTTAAACGATATGGAGTACATCGGCGCGCCCGTTCCCACGATCGGGAAACAACCTGGAACGATGGCGGATTCGCATGTTCTCTGCATCCGAAAGGGCATTCGCAACGACCAACGGTTTGCAGTCGAAAAATTTGTCCGATTTGTATCTGACAACAGTCTCGAATGGGCCGGCGCGGGCCAGGTGCCGGCTCGGAAGAGTATCCGCGCCATGCCCGGATTCGCATAGATGCAAGTTCAATTCGCATTTGCCAAGCAAATCCCAACGATGATGTATCCCCCAAGGACTCCAGTGCTATTTGAGCTTGGACTGGAACTTGATTTGGCAGCCGAGAAAGTTATACGGGGAACTGCATCGGCGAAGGAAGCGCTGGACCTGGCCCAAGCCAATTCCCAGCGAGTGATCGAACGGGATCGAATCGAAAATCCGGCTAGTGGGGCCAAGCCATGACCTTTGCTGGACAGAGGAAGTGGACGAGCTTCTTCTTGGTTCTGCCTTATTTGTGCACGTTTCTCATCTTTGTCGGTTTGCCTTTCCTGGTCGCGATCGTCCTCGCGTTTGTGAAGCTAGACCTTGCGGACAAAGGGTCCTCTAAGTTCGTTGGTTTTGGGAACTTTGTGGATGTCTTCAACGACCCCCTCTTCTACAAAGCTCTGGACTCGACGGGCCGCTACGCGATTCTGATGGTGCCCAGTGTGATCATCATCGGGTTCGCGATGGCGATGGGGATGAACGCCATGACAAAGGGACGCGACATGGTTCGCACTTTGATCTACCTGCCAAGCATGCTGAACGTCGCCGCGACCGGAATTCTCTGGCAGTGGTTCTTCAACAACCAATTCGGCCTGTTCAACTTTGGACTTCAATCAGTTGGCGCGACGTCGGTGCCTTGGATTTCCGATAAGAGTTTCGCTATGCCGAGCGTCGTTATCATGAGCCTTTGGTGGACGGTAGGGGGAACCAGCGTCGTTTTGCTTACGGGGCTCCAGCAGATTCCTAAAGTGTTCATTGAAGCGGCGTCGCTGGACGGAGCGAACGCAACTGCGGTGTTTCGAAAGATCACGATTCCAATGCTTCGACCGGTGCTGTTGTTCGTTTTCATCACGAGCACCATCGCGGCATTCCAGATGTTTGGACAAGCGTTCATTCTCACGGGAGGCGGCCCCGAATTCTCCACGCGCGGCCTCGTTCAGTACATGTACGAAACCGCCTTCAACGGCTATCGATTTGGCTATGGTGCAGCGATCGGCTGGATTTTGTTCGCGATCGTCTTGGTCTTTGCACTGGGCCAAGCTAGATTGGTCAGGAGCGGAAGAGTATGAGACGATGGGGCCAGAAAGTGAACTTCGTGGTTATGACTGGCGTCGGGCTGCTCTTCATCATGCCTCTGCTGATCATGGTCCTGACTTCCTTCAAGAAGGAAGCCGAAGTTATGAATCCGGCGGCAGTAATGCCAAAGCAATGGGACACCGAGAACTACCGCCAGATCGTGAGCAATGCGGCGGAAGCGCCAATTGGAACCTGGCTACTTAACAGCATCTTTATCAGTTGCTCTGTGACCTTGTTGGTGATCGCGATGTCCTCGATGGCGGCGTTCTCCATCACGCGACTCAAGCTGCCCGGCGGAAAGCTCCTGTTCAACATCGTCGTCGGTAGCCTGATGCTTCCATCCCAGCTGTTTTTGATCCCGCTTTACATGATCTTGAGCCGGATGCATTTGCTGGATTCGCCCGGAGCGCTGATCCTGCCCGCGGCGGCAAGTGGCTTTGGCGTGTTCATGCTCAGCCAGTTTATGAAGTCGGTTCCGGACGCGATCGAGGATGC
>JACMJO010000491.1 GCA_014380605.1 Fimbriimonadaceae bacterium
ACGTATTGGATGAGGAAGAAGAGATCGCTCCACCCAGGGTTGCCAGGTCGCCCTAAGAACCGCGTTTCATAGGTGTAGGCGATCATCCCAACCCCATACGCAAGGGCTGCTCCGCCGAGAACCGCAGGCAGGTTTTTGGCGACCGATAATCTTTTGAACCCAGGTAGTCGCTTGATGCCAAAACAGCATGCAGCGGCAATCAGGGGAATAGCGATCCCAGCAATCTCGCTGACCCAGCCCCGCAACGTCGCATCAGCGCTAAAGAATAGGAACCCAAAAACGAGAAGGTTCAGAAACGCAAGTAGGACGCCCCAACGAATAGCGCCGAAATATGCCTTCCCAACCGTTCGTGTCATCGCCATGCTGAGCCCTATTCCCCCCGTTGGCCAACCTCTCCCCCAAAGAGACCTGCCTGACGTACGGGCTATTCCATATCGTAGGGTCCACCATCCTGGTAATAAGCCGGTTATGGGCAAGATGAAGTGAGCATGGACGCATCGACTGAAAACCACTAAACTAGACCATGCCCTGGTTCACCCAAGACGCCATCGAATTCTTCCGCGAACTCGAACTGAACAACCACAAGGAATGGTTTGAGGCGAATAAGAAGCGCTACGAGACCAATGTCAAAAAGCCCATGGAAGCATTCGCCGATCACATGATCGGGCGGATGCGGGAGATCTTGCCCAACATTGAAACCACGGGAAAGAAGGCGGTTTTCCGAATCTACAAGGATGTGCGGTTCAGCAAAGACAAGACGCCCTATAAGACGAACGCAGGGATGCAAATCAACAGCGGCGGCAAGGGAGACCTGGGTACTCCGGGGCTCTACTTCCATATCGATCCACGGGTGATGGGAATCGCAAGCGGTTGCTACCAGCTTGAACCGCCCGACCTAAAGAAAATGCGCGAGTACCTTGGCGCAAATCCGGAAGAGTTCAGGAAACAGCTGGATGACAAGGAGTTTCAGAAGTTCTTTGGCGGGATCAAAGGCGAGGTCAACAAGATCCTTCCGCCCGACCTAAAGGAAGCCGCCGCCAAACAGCCGCTGATCTTCAACAAGCAGTTCTATTATTGGGCCGAGCATGAACCCGAACAGGCGCTTCGGGAGGACTTGGACGAGTTTCTGATGGCGCATATGTTGGCTTGTCGGAAGATGAATGAGTTTTTGGTGAAGGGCCTGAACTAATTTGCCTCTCAAAACCTCCATCTAATGAGGATTGTTGCCATGTTGTTGCCAATCGTTGCCGCCGTCGTATTTGCTCAGATTCAGAGGCCAATTGAGTGGACTACTTATAGCCCGCTAGGGTCCAACTTTTCTGTTTCCTTTCCGGGACGTCAATCTCCCATCGACAAGGCGATTGACGGGCGGGCCAACGACGATCGTTTGAGAGGAGCGAGTGTGCTCAAGAATCAATCCGGATTCGTCTTGGTTTATTGCAATCTTCCTAAGGACGTCGACCCTCAAACCTTTTTGCCCGATGCCTGGGAAAAACACATTGCCACTCAAAAATATGCTCAGGTCGTCAGCAAGCAGTTCGATACATGGCAAGGCAAGCCCACCTTTGAAGGCAGGTACAGACTCGGGGGAAAATTGACGGCCTATGTTCGCCTGATGGTCACCGATCGTAAGCTCATCCAGCAGTTGGCTACTTGGCCCGACTCAGAAACGAACGTTGACGCGGTTTCTCAGTTCTTAAGCTCCCTGAAGTTCAAGTAGTGGTCTTCTTGGTCCATTCCCAAAGCGAGTATAGGAACTTGTCGTCCGGTTCGCGACCATTAATCCGCAGGGCGATCTCGATCTGTGAACGATGATGGGCCTCATGTGCGACCAGGTAGCCGAAAAACTCAAATGGATTCCACTTTCCCTTTGCTTCGCGGCGGCGAAAAACTTCTGACATCACCTCACGAGAGAGGTCGAGGCCGGCTTTAATCTGTTCCCGGGTAGCGGTCTTTGAGTCGAGCTTGGGAATCTCTTGCGCCTCGACCTTCGCGCTCGGCTCCGCCCAAGACCTTCTTGCGCTCACGATATGAGCGAGGCTGGAGCGGATGGTCTTCCCTTTTCCGGGCTTGAGCTCCAGATCCTCGTCGGTACAGATGTCCAGAAACTCCTGATTGAGGACGTTGTTCTTGCGCCATGCCTCGATCATGTCGTCGATAGTCATGGGGATATTGTATCGACCGGGAATACACTCATCCTGCGTGCCGCCGATGGCCTGTAACATGGCAACTTCATGAGAGTCAACCGCAAAACGAATCCAAAAGTGGTTGATGGCCGCGTTCAGAAGAAGAACAACGATCGGCCGACTCACAACTATTACGACCACAAAGAACCGGAACTGGTTATCGATCGCCGGAGGCCGGGCCCTGGAGCCAGACATCTACTTAAAGTCGAAGACATTAAGGCGTTTATCGGGATCATCCCGGAATGGCCTGAGCTCAGCCAGGGAATTGACGCGATAGCTCTCCTTCCATATGACGACGCGACCTACGGTTCCTACAACCTAGGAGGTGTAATCAAGCTGAGGGCCTGGCCGACGGAACTCTGGACCGAAGTCAGCGAGGAGGGCGAAGTTCGAAAGAGTTGGCTCATGAAGGCCATCCGCGTCGAGACCGAGGAGCTTAGTTACGGCGGATACCTGGCTAAGTTCACCGAGAACCAAGCCAGGGCCTTTCAACTCCTTGGCACGTTCCTCCACGAGCTCGGACACCATGTTGACCGCATGAACTGCAAAGGTAAGCACGACTGTCCCGGCGGAGAGCCGTTTGCGATCAAGTTTGAGCAAGAGATGCAGAAGAAAATCTGGCCCGAGTTCGTAAAGAGATTTCCTTTGCCGTAAGGCTGGGGCCGACTATTTAGAACACTTTCCTGCCCTCAACCCACAGCGACTTCGGCTTTACCTTTGCCAAATCGACGCCGGGTTTGAAAGGATCGCGATCAAGGATCACGATATCTGCTCGGAACCCTGGCTTCAGGCTCCCAATCTCCTTCTCCATGAACATGCCATAGGCTGAACCTCGGGTGTAGGCATCCAGGGCTTGGTTGAGGCTTATGTTCTGGTGTGGCATCCAGACTTTGCCGGTCATGATCTTTCCAGTCACAGCGGCAGAAATCCCTTCCCAGGGGTTGATGGTCACTACCGGCCAGTCCGACCCGAAAGCCAGCCTTGCCTTGTTCTGAATCATGCTCTTGAAGGCATAGCTCGACCTGCTTCGCTCGGTTCCGAGAACCTCTTCACAATAGCGCCCATCGTCGGCCTTGTGGTACGGCTGGTAGCTGGCAATGACCCCGTACCGAGCAAACATCCCGTAGTCCTCAGGCATCAGATGCTGAACGTGCTCGATCCGAAACCGCTTCGACTGGACTCCAGAAACGGTGCCAAACAGGCCCAGGACATCGTGGTTTGCCTGATCTCCAATGGCGTGGACGATCACTTGATAACCAAGTCTTCCCGCTTCCTTGAATCGAGTGGCGTAGGTACCGTCGACCACTCCGGGCATCGGCACGCCACGCCAATTTTTGGGCTGATGGGGCAAAGGCGTTGTGAACGGATCGTGCATGAACGCCGTTCGGCTTCCAAGCGAACCATCCATATAGGCCTTAACCCCGTTCGGATGAAACCAGCCAGGGACCTTTTTGGCGGCCCTCAGGGCTTGGAAGGCCATGGGCCAAGAGTCGGTTCTGGAGTAAAATCCAATGCGAAAAGTCGGGTTCTTGCCAGTTGCGTACTGCTGAAACGCGTTGACGCGAAATGTACTGGCAATGTCTGCCGCGCCCGTAACTCCGAAGCGGTTAGCTTGTTCGACTGCCTTGACAAAACCTCGATAGACATCGGCCTCGCTCGGCGCCGGGGCTCTTACCAGTCCCATCGCCCGTTCCCTCAGGATGCCGGTCGGCTCCTTGGTTTGCGCATCACGGTCGATTACCCCTCCCGGAAAATCACCCGGACCATCCTTGGTGATGTTGGAGAGGCGCAGGGCTTCGGAGTTGGCAAGAAGGCTATGTCCGTCCATGCGCTCCAGCAAAGCAGGACGCCCTCCCGTTGCCTCATCGATCCACTCCTTGGTGGGTTGCTCTTTCTCGGGCCAACTCTCCGCCGACCAAGAATGGCCCATGACCCACTTGTCCTTTGGTAGCTTTGCGGCGAACTCGCGAACCATCCTGATGAAGTCCGCCTTAGACTTGGCCCCGCGAAGATCAAGTTGCTCCAGCAAGCTCACTCCGCCTTCCATGAGGTGGGTGTGGGAGTCTATGATTCCCGGAATCACAACGGCTTGCTTTGCATCGATCACCTTCGTACTCTTGCCCAGACGCAAACCGGAAAGGCCACCTAAGTAAACGACTCGGCCCTTCGAAACCACGAGACAATCGGCCTTCTGTATCTGGCCGTCAGTCCATATCCGACCATTGACGATCGCAAGGTCGGCGGGCGACGCTTGGGTGATGAGAGCCATGCAAAGGGCGACAAACATGCCTTTAGTATATGCGGCACGGCATTCTCACTTGACTTTTGCTTTCTTAATGCTTTTGAGGAGGATTTCCACACCAAAATGGTGAACAATTGACGAGATTTTGGGAAAGTTGTATGGATTCACTTGCATCACCACTTGAGCTAAAGCAGCGCGCAGACGACCTATACGCAAAGCAAGACTATGCTGCCGCAGCGGAAGATTATCGATCGCTAGTCCAGGGCCAACCTGGCAATACCGCGATCATGAAACAGCTTGGACTAGCATTAACGCTTGGCGGACAGCTCGACGAAGGTCTGAAGACGTTGCAGACCGCCTCCGCGATGCAGCCCGCAGATCCAGAAATTCGATACGCTTACGGATACGCCCTAGGCACAGCAGGGCGATTTGATGAAGCGATCGAAGAGTTAGATGCCTCCTTGAACCTCTCTCCAAACCACATTCCCGCAAGGCAAGGCCTGATTTTTTGTCTCTTAACCAGTGGCCAAGCAATCGCAGAGGTCAATCCCCATCTCGGCGAAATCCGGCTAGACCGAGCCACCAAGCTCGACCCCCGAAATCCTCACGTTGCGATGGCGTTTTTGGAGTTTATGGTCAAGAATGGGCAAAAGGGCAAGGCGGTTAACTTTATCAAGGACCTTGACTCCCAAGTCAAAGAATTATCTCCCCTTAAGGAGGCCGTTCAGAAACTTGAATCCAATCCAGACTATGCGATTCACTTAAAGCAAGCGGCCGTCACCAAGCAGGCAACGGCTCCAGCGGTGAATCCGAAGGGACCTGGAGGGGCACTAAAACAGGTTCCCTGTCCTGCGTGCAAACAGCTGATCATGGACTATGCGGCGATCTGCCCACACTGCAACACCAAGCTCAAAGCAACCGGCACATTTTCGACCCACGACACCGGCCCCGCGGTTGAGTGGCAGGAAGTTGCCTATACGATCATGTCGATTATTATCGTCGGATTGTCGGCCCTAGGCATTTTCCTATCCCTGCCCGATGCTCAGAAAGGAAACTTTAAGGACGTTGGCTCGGTGCCGTTTATTGCCGCTTGTTTTCAGATGTTGATTGGACTCGGTCTTCTTTTCCGCCAAGAATGGATCGGCTTTCTAGCCAAGATCTTCCTGTTTCTACGGATCGCCATCTCGTTGCCGTTCTTTGCCGTGTATTTCTTTGCCGGACGATGGCTTGTCGCAGGCGAGCATCTACTACAGATTGCCGTAGCCGGCTTCATGATCTATCTTATCAACTATGTGATCGGCGACTAGACAGCCTGTTAAAAGCCGCTTTCCGATAGTTTCTTGGCGACTTTGCTCTCTGGCCCAAGCGCAAGTTTGTATTTTTGTAGCTGGTCTGGCTGGAGAATTCCGAGGATGTTGGTTTCGTCGTCCTTCTTGATCTTCTTTCGAGCATCCTTCATGGCATTCGCACTGCGGCTCGCTTGGACCAATGCCATCATGCGGCTGTTTTCTCCCTTTTTCCATTCGGCTAACTTAGTGAGTTGATCCTCGCTTAGCCCCAACTCCTTCTGGAGATCAGGCTCGTAGACCGCCTTCACGCCAACGATCTGCCATTGGAGTTGCGAGAGCCTCCTGGACTGTTCTGGGGTCAGTTCAGCCCGGATCGCCTTATCGGTTTCATCATTCAGGTCGTCCATCTCCTTCATTTGGGCCGTCATTGCGCCCATATCCGGGCCCGACGATTGAGCCTTCTTTGTCATCTCCTGGATTTTCTTCTGGTGATTTTTGGCAAGATCCGAAATTTTCTTGTTCTGGTCGCCGCTTAGTTTCAGCTCTTTCTTGAATTCGTTTTGGCCCATGAGCATTCCGGTGGAAGTCATCATCTTCCGACCCATGGAGAACGGGTCAAAGCCCATCTGTCCGATTGCCGTACAGCAAATTGTCAATAAGAGTAACCCTGCCGATCTAAACATCAATTTCCTCCGTTGCCTGTTGATTATGTTTCCATTTTCGAGATTCGAGCATTTCAGTCCTTGTTGGTTGGTTGACTAACTTGCTCTATACTAAGCACCGACATGATCCTCACATCTGTGATTCTCGGACTGACCCTGATGACTTCTGCACCCCAAGTCCAGCCGTCAAAGCCCACGTTCTTTATCTTCCTGGTGAAGGGCAAGAACCCGCCTCAGGCCACTCAAGAAGAGATCGGCAAGTACCAGATGGCGCACATTGAGAACTTCAAGCGACTATTCAATGAGGGCAAGTTGGCGACCGCGGGACCGCTTGCCGACCCGACCGAGTACAAGCGTGGAATTATCATCCTGACCGTTGCAAGCAAGTCTGACATTCCTCCCCTGTTTGAGCCCGATCCCTACGTGGCGAAGGGATTCATGGAGATTCAGGCACTTCCTCTGTCTATTGAATTCGGCAAGATCAATACGGAAGCCATCGACCCAAATGGCATCGAAGAGAATCGAATCGTTGTTTTCACGGCTGGCGCGGTTAACAGCGACTCTGCATCGGCGAGATCGGCGAGGCTACGCCATCTCGACCATATCAGGAAGGATGGCATTAAGTCTGGCTTGGCGTTCTATGCGAGCCTCCAAGACTCCCCGGACATTCGAGCAGTTGCCTTGTTTAGAGGCAAGAAAGATAAGGAGATTCTTGATTGGATCAAGAAGGATCCGCTTGTCAAAAACGGAACCCTCAAGGCGACAAAGATGCCGCAATGGCTTAGCAAAGGCGCGCTCTAGGCATTTACTTGACTGGGACTAGCAACCCTTCGGCGAGGCTTTCCGTCTAGACTTTCGGCACATGGTTGTAACGGAAGGTCTCGCTAAGCACTTCAAGGATCAGAAGGGCAATATCGTCAAGGCCGTCGATGGCATATCCTTTGAAGCCCATCCAGGCAAGATATTCGGACTTCTCGGATGCAACGGGGCCGGAAAGACCACCGCGTTGCGAATCCTATCGACCGTGATCCGGCCGACGGCGGGAACGGCTACGGTTGCCGGGATCGACGTTCTGGCTAACCCAGAGAAGGTGAGATCCCAGATTGGGTTTATGTCCACCTCGACCGCTCTCTATGGCCGACTACAGGCTCGAGAGGTCATCGAATACTTTGGTGGCTTGTACGGTTTGTCCGGGAGGAAGCTCAAGGAACGGGTCGACTACGTAGTCAAGAAACTTCAGATTGAAGAGTTTGCCGATCGGCTGTGCGACAAGCTGTCCACAGGACAAAAACAGCGAGTAAACATCGGTCGAACAATCCTCCACGATCCCCCGGTTTTGTTCTTCGACGAGCCCACGGCCGGGCTTGACGTGGTCCTCAGCCAGACGGTGATGGAGTTCATCGAAGAGGCTCGCGACATGGGAAAAACCATCGTCTTCTCGACCCACATCATGAGCGAGGTCGAGCGCCTCTGCGACCATGTCGCCATCATCGACAAGGGCAAGCTGCACGGCGAGGGCACGGTGGAGGAGCTTAAAGCCCAAACGGGTGAAGCATCCCTCGAAAAGGCGTTTTTGAAGCTGGTCGAGTTCGAATCTAACTATCAACGGGAAACGGTGGCGCCATGAATCCGATCGCGTGGGTGTATCGAAAGGAAGTTCGGGAGATGCTTCGGGACAAGCGCACTCGAGGCGCGGCCCTGTTTGGTCCCATCTTCTTGATGGTGTTTTTCATCTGCGGGTTTGGGACGATCATTGGTGGCATTGCCAAGAAAGAGAACCAGAAGATTCACTTCGTCAAGTCGGATAACCCGATTCTAGCTTCGCTGAAGAAAGAGAAGATGACCTTCATCGAGTTAAACACGGTTGCTGAAGGCGAGAAGCTTGTCAAGGACGGAAAGGCGACAGTGGTCCTGAACTTTGGACCCGTTCCATCGAAGACGGGCGGCCAACAAACCATTGAGGCCTATTTCGATCCGAAGTCCCAGAAGGCGCAGATCGTTCTGGGAGGCCTGGAGAAGGTGTTCGGCCAAGCCAACAAAACTGCCCTGATCGCGACCCTTAAGAAAAACCGCTTACCTGAGTCCATTGCGGAGCAAATCAAACTTGAGCGAAAGGAAGTCAAGATTGGCGAAGCGGGCGCAGGTGAATTCATCGTCGGCATGCTTCCCTACCTCATCGTTATTTGGGCCTTCTATGGCGGCTTTGCTTTGGCGACCGATCTTGTCGCCGGTGAGAAAGAGAAGATCACTCTGGAGACGCTCCTAATCACTCCGGTAAGCAGAACTCAAATCGTGATGGGCAAATTTCTCGCCCTTTCCACGCTTTGTCTCGTGAGCGCACTAGCTTCCATTTTTGGTCTCATTTTGGTTGCAGTGCTGAAACTGCCGGGTTCGGACTTTATGCTCCAAGGGGGCCTGGGCATCAGTCCAACGGCAGGCTTGATCACCATCATCGTGCTGTTGCCAACCGTGGCAATGTTTGCTAGCCTGTTGCTCGCCTTCAGCACCTACGCAAAGAATTCCCGAGAAGCCCAGAGCTACATCAGCCTTGCGAGCTTTGTCGTGGTGATCCCAGCCGCGTTTAGTCAACTCATCGGCCTAACCGACGCCGCCAGTCAAGGGTGGGTGAATTATGTGCCGGTCCTCAACACCGCGAATAACATCCGCAATGCCCTTCTGGGTAAGCCGGATTGGACGGGAACGGCCATTACTGTGATAGTTTCGGGAGCAATTGCCACAGTCTTGATCGGCATTGTGGTGAGGCTATTCAACCGAGAGGAAGTCTTAACCCGAGTCTAGCTGGTGGTCTTCAGAGCGGCTAACTGGCTACCCTGGGACTGGATCTTGCTGATCGCCTCTTCCATTCTGGTGAACTTGGCCTGAAGGTCGGCTCGTTTGAGGGCCATCCGGGTATTCAAATCTGTGATCTGGCTGTCGATATCGTCGAACTGCGACTTTAGCGTTTTGTCGCTGGCGGTCAAGGTGCCGTTCACGGAATCGAGGAAGGTGGTCATCAGGTCGTTCGTTTGGGTTCCCATTCCCTTCCTCAGCGACATTGATCCGACCAATCCTGTGGTGGTTCCGGTGTATAGAATCTGAAGGCCCTCGGTCTTGGCATTGCCAACATTGCCGACCAGGAACTGGCCATTTCCAGTTGCGGCCTCGCCATTGATCGTTCCCTGAACGTCGGTTCCGGTGACGGTGGTCCCTGCAGCCAGCGCGCCGATGCCGCTGTTGTCGGTCGCGGCCGCTAGATTGCTGATAACGGAGAAGTTTCCGCCCGCACCAAATTTCTTGCTCTCGATCTTTAGCTTCCCAGTGCCATCTATGCTGGCGAGAACCAGGTCTTTTAGCTTGCTATCGGAGTTGATCCGAGTGACCGTATCGCTCAAAGAACTGCCGGAATTGATCGTCAAAGCGTAAGGTGTCGTACCGATCATCGACCCACCAAACGACAAGATCTCTGTCGCAGTGCTGGCTAGGGTCTGGGCGGTCTCGCCTGTGTAGGATCCTTTCGTAGCCAAAGCGGTGATATTGACGTCGTAAGCCGAAGTGCCCGAAGCGATCGACTTTGCCGAACTCGAGATGTACTGAAGCTCGTTCGTCGACCCCAACCCGCTGGTCTTAAACATGTTGGCGAGATCATTCGGAGCGGCTGAGATCGCGGTCGTCAGGACGCCTTCGTCAAGCGTCAACTTGCCCTGATCGTCCAAGTTGAATCCAATCGAAGTTAAGTTGGTATAGGTTCCGGTCAAACCGGGAATGTTTGAGAAGATCATCGAACTGATCTGTTGCTCTAGCTGTCCTGCGACCGGGTCGCCAAAAAGTGGACCGCTGGCAAACGACTCCTTGTCGAACTGGCTATAGGTCCGAATAAAGTCGATGGCGTCGTTGTAGGCGTCCTTGAACGTCCCGATCTTTGCCTTGATCGCCGCCGTGTCCTTCGAGAGCGAAAGCGTGCTGGTTTCCGGCGTCGTCTCGTTGGACTTTAGGAGAGTCAGGGTTGCGTTTGGGATCGCAGTAGTAATGGAGTTTGTCGCGCTGGTCAGATTGACTCCATCCAGCGAGTACGCGGCATCTTGCGCAGTCACTAGCTGATTAGCAAACGACCGCTGGGTGATGCCCAAGGAGGCAAGGGCGTTGCCACTGACATCGGAAAAGGTAGGGGTTCCGGCCGTTCCGGCGATATCCAGCTTGTAGGACGTCGTTCCGTTCTCGGTTACGGACCGTACGCTCGCCGAAACACCCGAAACCGCGGCATTGATAGAGTTGGCGATCGTCTGTAAGTTGTCGGTCGACAGGTCGATGTTCACGGTGGTGCCATTGACGGTAAAGCTTGCCGCTCCAACCCCCTGGGCGTTCATCATCGTGCCGACGGGATCGCTATTCTTAGCGAAAACCATTGAGGTAGCGCCATTCGTGATAGTCTCACGAATCGCCGGAACTCCGCCTAAGACTCCCAAGTCGGAAAGGATCGTGTCTCCGCTGAGATCGGCAAGCTGAACCTTGTTCTTTGCTCCTGTGGCATTGGCCGTGAAAGTCAAGTAATTCGAGCCCGTACCGCCGTCGATGATGCTGGCCGTGACACCCGAATTTGCGCTGTTTACTTTTTGGGCGATCGTTCTTAAAGAATCTGTTGCATCAACCAGGA
>JACMJO010000492.1 GCA_014380605.1 Fimbriimonadaceae bacterium
GGGGGAACGGCTTGTTGAGACTCCTTGGGGCACTTACTTTGGACAGCCCGTGAGTTCCTGGCACCGAGAGTTTGAGTTTCAACAGGTGTCGGTTGACCTTCGGCGTGAACTCAAGCAAATTCTTGGTCCCGAGAAACCTATCCGGATTCCTGGCAGCGATGGTTACACTTTTTCAATTTCTGGAGAGGTTGTGCAAGTTACCTTGAGCGAACCATCCTGGCTGGTCCGCCAGTGGGAAGCCTTGAAACGCCGCTTTGGACCTGCAGCATCTTCTCCGTGATTGGATGACTTACAATGCTCCCATGCGGAAGCGATGGGTTTGGATTGGAGTCACCGCAACCGCCCTGATCCTTGCCGTCTTTGCCCTGATTCCGCGCGAGCCGGACGGGCTGGATTTTATTCGCAAGTATCAGCCTTCGGCAGAACAGTTTGAACAGTCTTACTCGCCCGGTACGTGGCGAAAGGTATTTGTATTCCGTCAGATTCCGCCTGCTTTACTGCGCGAACTCCGAAAACTGACCATCGACGAACCTCTTGATGAAGGCAAGGAATCTCTTGATGAGGTTATTGTGTTCCGTCTGCCTGCTGATCCCAATTGTTGGGGAGTCGCAGCGAGAGGCACCATCATCATAAATGACGGTCCCGAGCCCTCCTGGCTTACCCGTCAGTGGCAGAGGCTGATGAACCGAATTGAGTGAAATTTGACATCAACTCAGCGGAACAAGGAAGCCCCACGGACCGCTTCAGCTCCCAACCCGGGAAGGCCTCGCTGTGATTCCGCACTACAATAACCATCATGCGCAAGCGATGGGTTTGGATTGGAGCAGCGGCTACCGCCGGCCCACCCGACGGCCTGGATTTCATCCGCAAATACGGCCCTCAAAGGGAGTACCTTACAAGAGTTCCAAAGAACCGAGGAGTTGACAACATTCGCAGGATGAGCTCTGGAGACAACTGGACTATAATCTTTGAGTTCAAAAGTATCCCTGCGCACTTGGACACCGACTTGAAAGCCATGAGCAACTTGCCAAAGGACTATTCCCCTGTAGGATTCACTCTCCCCGATCGTCGACATGGCGCCATGTACCCCTCAGAAATCATAATTTACGACGCTGTCGAGCCCTCCTGGCTTAGCCTTCAATGGCAGGCGCTGATGAACCGAATCTCCCCGCCAGCCACCAAGTGACCGCGGACCGGGAAACCGCACTACAATATCGATCATGCGCAAGCGATGGGTTTGGATTGGAGTAGCGGCAACCGCCCTGATCCTTGCCGTCTTTGCCCTGCTCCCTCGCGAACCCGATGGCCTGGATTTCATCCGCAAGTATCGGCCAAAGCAGGAACGACTGGTGGCTTACGAATGGACGAGCATGCCTTCAGGGCCGCGAGTGTATTTCTGGCATCGGGAGTTTGACTTTGTTGAGATACCTAAGGAACTTTACAAGGAGCTGGAGACTGATTTTGAGTCCAATGCTCGCTATAAGCTACACCCTTATATCAGTTGGCGAAATGCGAATAGGGATGTGGACTCAGAGAATCAAATGCTGTTGGTTTCTTTGCGCTCCGACCCTCCCTGGTTGATCCAGAAATGGCAGGCGCTGACAGACTGGTTCTCCCCGCCTGCCACCAAGTGACTGCTGACCGCGAAACCGCACTACAATAACCATCATGCGCAAGCGATGGGTTTGGATTGGAGTAGCGGCATGCACAGCCATTTCTGTGGTCGTTAGGAGTTCGACATGATAGTTAGCGTTATTGTTGCAGCTGTATCTTTGCAGATTCTTTCGCCCAATTCGAGAGCATCCAATCTCGTATGCGAAGAATTCTCATCTCTCTTCATAAGTGATCGCTTGCGTCCGCCCTTTGGACACTCTTCAGAACGAATACGGACTTCGTTTGAGCGAGTGTGTAGATTCGACAGTCAAGATATTCGTCGAGGATTGCTTCTCTATATTGACCGAAGCAGGCGCGAGACTCGGGCAACCGAGCCGAGCATTGTTATTACCTACAGCATCTTCATGTTCAATAGGTTCTGTTTTGACTTACCACTAGGCTTGAGGAAAGAGTCCCATGAATTTGTTTCCCCTTCGATCCCCATCAGCGAGTCGTACGAAACATGGCCCTGGAGGATGTCACGTGGAAAGCTTGAACTGATTGAAGAGGTACCTGAGAGCAAGGGAAAGTTCTCTTATGCACCTCTAACCGAGTTTGACAGGTTTAACCGCAAGTATGGAAAGAGAAAAAACTAGCGACCAGATGGTACACATCGCCCACAGGGACTAACTCAGCGGAGCAAAGTAGCCGCCCGACCGCGAAAGCGCACTACAATAGCGATCATGCGCAAGCGATGGGTTTGGATTGGAGTAGCGGCAACCGCCCTGATCCTTGCCGTCTTTGCCCTACTCACTCCATCCGACGGCTTAGACTTCATCCGTAGCTACGGTCCAAAGAGGGAATACCTTACAAAGGGTCCAAATCATGGAGTCGATAACTTCCGCAGGATAACGTTTGGAGACAATTGGACCAGAACCTTTGAATTTGAGAAAGTTCCTGCGCAACTGAAGACCGAATTACAATCAATGGGCACCGTGCCCAAGGGCTCTTCCCCCTATCATTCACCCTTCATGATGGTCGGCATGGTCTTCTTTATCCGCACACAAATGAAGTCATGATTTTTGACGCTATAAAGCCCACCTGGCTCAGTGTACGGTGGCGGGCCTTGATGGACCGAATCTCCCCGCCTGCCACCAAGTGACGGCTGACCGCGAAAGCGCACTACAATAGCGATCATGCGCAAGCGATGGGTTTGGATTGGAGTAGCAGCAACCGCCCTGATCCTTGCCGTCTTTGCCCTGCTCCCCCGCCAACCCGATGGCTTGGACTTTATCCGGAAATATGGTCCGCAAAGTGAGAGGTACGAAGAGGAACCCGCGTGGATGAACCTGGACCCAAGACGCTCTGGCCAAGGAACTTGGAGCAAGGTGTTTAAGTTTCAGGACATCCCGCCTAGCCTGGCGAGCGAGATGCGGGAGTTAGAAGCGAAGGACGGCATGCATGAGATGCGAAAGTCTTTCGAGCATAAGGATATGTCTTCTATGCACTTCGATCTGCCTAGCAGCAAAAAAGCGGTCTACTTTCCTAATTCAAACTTGATCGTCGTTTATGACGTCCCTGGCCCATCTTGGCTCAGCCTTCAATGACAGTCGCTGATGAACCGAATCTCCCCACCCGCAAAATAGTCAGTCAGCAACGCGCAAAATAGACGCTAGACTACGGACATGAAGATTCTGGCCTGCATTGTCACCTTGGTCGCCGCTGCTTGTGCAATGCCACAGGATAAATACCCCGAAATTCCCGAGGATTACTACCGGGCTCAGGTTGATGCTCGACTGAAGGCGCTCGGGTGGTATCACGGGCCCCAACGAGGCAAGAATTCCAAGGTCACGTACTCGCGTGTCGAGTATGCGAATGGCATTATTCAAACAATCGAATCGCTTCAACAGCACATTGAAGGTGAAGTTCTGGACATGGAGCGCCGCATTGCAACCCGAAAGGTCTCTGCGGACCTCAAGAGCCTGATCTACACCTGCATGTTCTTGACTGGTGGACTCCACGTGGAAGGTCTGATGCCTGGGTTGCGAGGCGTGATTGATGAGTACAGTGCCGAGCTGTCAACGTTGGGCTCTTCCAAGCAGAAGTTACTGGCGGCATTGGCCGCTTGCCAAAAGCCGCTAGACAAGTTGATCGACCTCTACGAAGAGGCAATCCGGCTTCGTCGAGCTTCGCCTCAGTTTAAGGATGTTCCAAGTGGACACTGGGCGGCGAAGGCTGTACAGGAACTGAAGGACTCTGGGCTATTGATCGGCTACCCTAACGGCAAGTTTCGCGGCGGCTAAACACTTTGAGCCTTGCGCGCTTGGATTAGTTTAGTCTGGGAGAGGGAGTTCCTTTGAGTCGATTGGGCGGATGGGAAAAGTGGCCCTACAATAACTCCATATGCGCAAGCGATGGGTTTGGATTGGAGTAGCGACAACCGCCCTCATCCTTGTCGCCTTTGCCATAATTTCTCGAGAAACCGATGGCCTCGATTTCATACGGAAGTATCGACCCGACAACGAGTTCTTGCGCTCTTATGAGAGCGAGTTGATAAACTCGGAATACACCGTGACGACAACACACTGGACTCGAGTTTTCGACTTCGGCAACATTCCCCCAGAATTGGTGCGGGAACTGCGCGCTATGACAGATGGTAAGAGTTTCGACGAGTCGCCCCATCTCATGCTCCCGGATAATCGCATCATCTCATGCCGAGAGGGGGAAGGAAGAGTTTACGTTGAGCTAAGCTCAGAGCCATCGTGGTTTGACCGCCAATGGCAGGCCTTGATGGCCCGAATCTACCCCGACCACTACTAGTGACCGCTGCCCGCGAAACCGCACTACAATAACCATCATGCGCAAGCGATGGGTTTGGATTGGAGTAGCGGCAACCGCCCTGATCCTGGCTGTCTTTGCCTTTCTTCCCCGCGAGCCGGATGGGCTGGATTTCATTCGGAAGTATCGGCCGAGAAGTGAAAGGCTGACCTCAAGTGAATGGAGGCGACCAGCTTGGCGACGGGAATTTGCATTCGAGGTCTTCGACCCGGAACTGGGCCCCAATTTGGAGATACTGAACACTTTGGAGAAGGAGCGCTACGCATACGCCTGGTTGCCCGACAGCGTCCCGACTAAAATTTGGACGCTGAGGGTCTACTTGAAGGACGAACCGCCTTGGCTTGTTCAACAATGGCAAAACCTGATGAATCGAATCGCAGGGCCGCAAGCTCCGATCTCCCCATTGTTCGATACGGGGCGATAACAGCCATGATGCGCAAGCAATGGGTTTGGATTGGAGTAGCAGCAACCGCCCTGATCCTTGCCGTCTTTGCCCTTCTTCCCCGCGAACCGGACGGTCTGGATTTTATTCGGAAGTATGGACCTGAGCGCGAGTCCTTCGAAACCATTCTGTTGCTAGGCCGCCATTCAGGGACGGGCCCTACGACCACATGGAACAAATACTTTGAGTTCGATGAGATTCCGCCGCCTTTGCTGCAGTATCTTCGTGAAAGGTCCCAAAACCCAGTCGTAGCAGACTCGCACTTTTTCAGATTGCCCAATGGCAAAGAGGCCATGTGGATGCCCGACTTTGCTGGTAATGATAGGATCACGGTCTTCAATGTGCAAGAGCCTTCATGGATTGCCCGCTACTGGGAGGCACTAATGGACCGGATCTTCCCGTCTGTCAGGTATTCCTCACGCTAAGCGAATCAGCCGTTACCATCTACTCACTGGAGCAAAGTAGCTGCCGGACTTATGGCGGTCCTATCTGTACGCAGCGGGAGACCGCCAGTCGTTCTCAACCCTTCGAGTCACAATGACCTTCGCCAAATGCTTCTTCACATTGCCTCGGACCGTATTCACACCTTTCTCCGACTTCAGCCAACGGGCTTGAGCGTATGTTCGATCCCTGGGTAGTTGCATATAGCTGATAATCGCATCTCGCAAGAGCCGATCCTTCAGAGAAAAGGACTTCGACTCCCCATAGATGAGGAGAACCTCAAACTTCAGCGCATCATGGTCGCTGAGGAGAAGATATTCCTTCCCATTGTCGTCTACATAGATGCGGGTGGCGAGGAAAGCAGCGGCCTCGCGAAGGTCCCTTTGATGGGGCTTTGGGGCGTCCAGAAGTTGGGCAAGATACTTCTCGCACTCCTGTGCCTCACGTGTCTCATACTCAAATTCGACGCCAATGACTCGCGTTGGTAAGCCCTGAAACAGATGACAGAGGCTTGCCAATTGCGATTCCATCGGGTGCAATACAGAAACGTTTTTGGCAAACGGGAATTGAGCGATTGCGGTTCCAGCCATCAGGACAAGCGTGAGGAGAGACGGCAATGTGCGCATGGCTCATTATAGGGCCGTTGCTGAAGCGGACAAGCAGGATCGCTGGCTTATCGCAAGACCTAGGCATGGCGTGTAGCGGCTTCGGCATAATCGTCCAATGCCAAACCCGGTCCAGCCCGACGAATGGGATGCTTGTGCGGCGGCGCCGGAGTTTCATCGGATTCTGTTCGAGAACGACTCGGTTCGGACTTTGGAGACGATTATCCGGCCGGGCCAGATCGTGCCGCTTCACACGCACTGTTGGTGCGGGGTTTCGACGGTTCTGAGTTGGAGCGACATGGTGAGGCGGGATGAAAATGGGGTTGTCACTTTTGATTCGCGGGCGAGCGGGGTTCGGAGGGAGCCTGGAGAGGCGATGTGGGCGGAGCCATTTGCTTTGCACACGTTAGAAAACGTCGGGGATCGGGCGATCCACATTGTGACGGTGGAGA
>JACMJO010000493.1 GCA_014380605.1 Fimbriimonadaceae bacterium
CTGCGAAGGCAAATAAAAACGGACCTTATCGCAACCAATAAGTGCTGATACAGCTACGAGAAGATCCCTGCAAGCGCTTGCCAAGCCTTCCGTAATCGAACGCTTGAGAGTGCCGATTTGAATGACGGGTCAATTTTAACCTTGCCAGACTGCCTGCTCGAATCCACAATCTCCCAAAGCGAAGCCAAGTGGGCTTCCCACGCGTCAAACTCGATAGCAGAAAGGAGACGAATAGAGCATGATTTGGAACATGGCGTTAGGAGCCGTTTTGGCCAGTGTCGCACCCACGGGCACAGAAGTTACGATTTACAATCAGGGATTTGGCCTGGTGAAGGAGACCCGTCAGTTTGATTTGCGAACAGGACGCCAAAACGTGACTGTGGAGGATGTTGCGGCAATGATTGAGCCGGCCAGCGTGGGCATCAAAAGCCTGACTGACCCGAACTCGTTCGAGGTGTTGGAGCAGAACTATCAATACGACCTGATCAACCCGATCGCGATTCTGAACAAATCCGTCGGCCAGAAGGTTCGACTAGTACGGACCATTGGACAGCAGAAGGATGTGCTCGAGGGCACTCTCATGAGTTCGCCAACCGCGATCGTTGGCTCACCCGATGGTGGCTCCCAGAACACTTACAATGGAATGGTGATTCGAACCGACGACGGCAGGATCATCCTCGATCCGACGGGTGAGGTTGAAGTCCGGTCTATCCCTGAGGGTCTCATCTCAAAGCCGACCCTTCTTTGGGACATCAACGCGACGAAAGCGGGCCAAAATCTTGTCGAGCTGAGCTACCTCACCCAGGGCATCAACTGGAACGCCGACTATGTTTTCACCCTCGACGGAGAAGGCAAGGGAGACCTAAAGGGATGGGTCACGGTCAACAACCAATCCGGCGCAACTTACCGTGAGGCCAAACTCAAGCTTCTGGCCGGCGATGTGCAACGGGCAACTGCTCCTCGTGGTGGTCCGGGTGGTTTCGGCGGGGCTCGCATGGAAGCCATGAAGGCCGATACCGGATTTGCGGAAGAGGCATTTTTCGAATACCACCTATACACTCTGCAACGACCTGCGACCATTCGAAACCGCGAGATCAAGCAACTTTCACTGTTGGAGGGGAAGGGCGTCAAGGTTACCAAGAAGCTCATTATCGATGCGATGCGCGACTTCGGCGTTTACTATCCCAACGAGGGCGAAATTGGCACTGGCAATATCAAACCGGTGGTGCGCGTCGAATTTGTGAACTCCAAAGAGAACAGCCTCGGCATGCCCTTACCCAGAGGCAAGGTGAAGGTTTATCAGCGCGACAAATCGGGTTCGGTTCAGATGCTTGGCGAGGATAACATCGATCATACGCCCAAAGACGAGAAGCTTTCGCTCACGGTTGGGAAGTCGTTCGACGTGGTCGCTACCAGAAAGCGCATGAATTTCAAGCGCATCAATGATCGCACGTTTGAGCAAACCTTCGAGATCGAGGTTAGAAACCGGAAAGAGGTCGCGGAGTCGGTTACGCTGCTAGAGCGGCATTACGGAGATTGGCGAGTGACCAGTAACAACATGCCGTTTGAAAAGATGGATGCGATGACGATGCAGATCATCTTTAACCTTAAGGCAGGCGAGACTCAGAAGTTCACTTACACCGTTCGCACTCAGTGGTAGCGTGATCTTGTAGACCAGGTGCCTTACAAGAAATGTTTGAGGCAGAGCGATCTTACAAGGGCATCGACAAGGAGTTCGATGCCCTTGTTTGGCTTATGTCTAGTTGTTCGGAATGAACCACAGGCTATTGTCGCCTGGGTTCACGATGAACTTGCCGTCGGGAAAAAGGGGGGAAGTACCGTTCCCTCCACCAGGTCCGCCAAGGCCACCTTGGCCGCCTTGTCCTTGACCGCCGGCCCCGCGTCCACCGCCAAGCCCACCTTGTCCACCACCGCCCATCAGGGCGAGGATAGTCGAAAGCTCTGGGTGCCGCAAGTCTCCGCCTTCCAGCAGGACCTTAACCGCCCAAGGATCGGCGTGGCGAA
>JACMJO010000494.1 GCA_014380605.1 Fimbriimonadaceae bacterium
CAGTCCCCAGTTCTGAACCTTCCTCAGGTGGATCGCATTCTTTTCCTTCATGTGGACCGCATTATTGACACCCCTACCCTTAACATCAAGCGCGTAGCCAGTTGCTGGGCTCAGAAAGGACTGAAGCATCCGCCCGGTCGAGCCCGATGCGACGATCACGGTCTTGTCGTTCAGGGTGAAACCATGACTGGAGGCGACCATCGACATAGGTTGTGGCACGACGGTGGGCATTGGCGCATTTTGCCCCAAGGGGATGCAGCAAAGCGTAGCGATTGCGACGAGCATGCCCACAGTTTCCCGATTCTCAGGGCTTCAATGCTTGGTGTTAATTGATTGCTTGACGGTTCGCGGGGCTTTTCCAGCCTAATGGGAGGCTGATACCTGCCTGAGTTTGAAGCTACAAGGCAGACTTAGCTACAAGTTGGCTGGCCGAATAAATTCGGCGATCCCAGTGGCGGTCCGACTTAGTTCACCTTGTGCTTCTTAATCGTTTCGTCGGTTCGTACCTTCTCAGCCTGGGCCTCAACCTGGTCACAGAACTGCTGAGGCGTGATCTTTCCTTCTAGAAGCGAAGCCATCGAACCTTCGAGTTCGGTACTGAACTTCTTGTACCAGTTGCGGTATTGGACAGCCCAGACGTACTTGCTGTTGTTGAACGCTTTCGCGGGTTCGACCAGAACTTCGGGAAGCTTGACTTGCTCACTGCCTTTGATGGCCATGAGCGTGCCTTTCTTCTCGACAAACTCCTTTGCTTTGGGCAAGGAAGTCATGTACTTGAAGAGGTCGATTGCCTCGGCTTTGTTCTTGCCCGCGCTGGGTACCATCCAAGGCTCGATTCCAATGAGGAGGCTGGTGGGGTCGCCTTTCCCGCCCGCCACGTTAGGCACCGTCATGTACTGAACTTTAACGCCGGGAGGCATCGACTTCTCCATTTCGGAAGACAGCCAAGATCCGCAAGGGACCATCGCGGCCTTTCCATTGAGGAAGTCCATTTGAGATGCCGTGTGGTCCAAGCCAAGCGCTCCGGACTGGAAGAATCCCTTTTGGCGCAGTTCGTCGATCATGGATGCTGCCTTGAGAATTGCTTCCGACTTCCAAGCACCGGGTTCCATGTTCTGGGCTGCCTTAACCGCGTCGGGGCCGCCCGCGCTGAGAGCCCAGGGAAGCAGGAAGCCGTCGATCATGTAGTAGGGATATTTGCCTTGATAGGTGAGCGGGGCAATTCCCTTCGCCTTCATTTTCTCGCCCAGGACGAGCAGTTCGTCAAAAGTCTTGGGTGGCGTCCAGCCGTTCTTCTCGAACACACCGGGGTCGTACCACCAACCGAAAAGCATCACATAGTAGGGGAGGACGAACTGTTTGCCGTCAAGCTGGCCCAACGCGAGGAGTTGCGGGTTGAACGTATCGCCCCAGGTTCCTTCGCCTTCGTACGGTTTTTCCTTGAGTGCCGGGGCTAAGTCTTCAAGCAGGCCTTCATCGGCAAGTGCCCAGTGATCCATGTCCCATCCTGGAAAGGTGAGATCAGGCGGGTTGCCCCCAATGAATCTGGGCTTGAGTTTCTCCCAAATCCGGGGATCACCCTCGACTTTGACTTCGACGTCGCCCTTCTTCGCGGCCCACTCTTTGGCCGCTTGTTCATAAAAGTCGATGCCATAACCGCCCTTGAAGGCCTGCACCTCAACCAGCTTCTTGCCGCCTGTTCCGGTTGCCGAACCGGCCCCATCGCCCGAACAGCTCCAAATCGCGCCGATCGCCGCGAGTCCAAAAACCAACTTGTAATTTGCCTTCATGCTTTTCCACCGCGAAGATTACTCCGCAACCTAAATGCTTGCTAAAACCCTAACCTGCTTTTGGTGGCAAAATCAAGTCGTGATCGTGACCTGGCGGATCGAAATGCTTGGCGGACTCACCGCCGTGCAGGGAGATCGGAAGATTTCTAGGTTCCAAACCCAGAAAACCGGGGCTCTGTTGGCTTATTTGGCCCTCCATCCGGGAAAAAGTCATTCTCGCGAAGCGATGGCCGAGATCCTATGGCCTGACGGCGATCCGATTGCGATCCGAAACCGGCTCAATCAGGCGATCTCGTCGCTAAGAAGACAGCTCCATCCTCCCGAGCTAGGTCCCGGGCAGGTGCTGGTAACGGACCATCACTCCATCGGAGTTAGCTCGCAGACGGTAACTTCGGATGTAGAGGATTTCGAGAAGGAGATCCGTCGGGCGGAATCAGCCGACTCTGATGAACACCGAGTTCAACTGCTCAGCCAAGCCGTGGACAGGTATCGCGGCGAGTTGCTCGAAGGCTACTACGAAGAGTGGGTCTTCTCCAAGCGTATGCACCTGGCCGACCTCTACGATAAGGCATTGCAACAGCTTATTCGAAGTTACGTCGCGCTCGGTTCCCCAGACCGTGCCATCGAATACGCGCGACGCAGATTGCAACTTGACCCTTACGACGAATCTCCGCACGTCATCCTTATGCGGCTCTACCTGCGATCTGGAAGGCCCAAATCGGCGCTCAAGCAGTTCGAGGACCTTGTCCGAGCTCTGCAACAGTTCGACGATGAACCCAGCGAAAATGCTCTGAAATACAAATCCAAGGCAGAGGCGCTTGCCAATGATCAGGCCGTTGAATCGGACTTGGATGAAGATTTTGAGGATGCGCCGGTCCGCAAGGCATCCCCGGTTAGTGCGGTCCCTTCCTTAGAGCAAGTTATCCAGTTGCCCCGGATCGTCAGCTCTTTTGTCGGGCGCGAAGACGAGCTTCGAGACATCCAAGAACTCATCCGGATTAAAGAGGTCAGGCTGATCAGCATCCTAGGGCTTGGGGGGAGCGGAAAGACTCGTCTTGCCATCGAGGTCGGCTGGAGTCTGGTCGATGAGTTTCAGTCGAGGGTCTTCTTTGTTTCGTTGGCTAATCTAGAAGACGGCAAGGACTTGCCCGACGAAATCGCCCGGCAGGTGGTACCGAACCAAGCAAATCTCTCGGATTCCACAACTGCCATTGTCGAGCGGCTTTCCTCGCTTCCAAGCAGTTTGTTGATCTTAGACAACTTTGAGCATCTCGCCGAATCTTCCAGTCAGTTCGTCTCCGACCTGATGGCCAGAGTGCCGTTTCTGTATGTGATCGTTACGACTCGGATTCCCTTGAGCATCGAAGGTGAGTCGCTGATTTCTTTGTCACCTCTGCCTTTGCCCGAGGAGTCCTCGGTCGATTTATGTGCCCTTGCTGCCAATCCGGTCATCTCGTTATTCGTGGACCGGGCTCAAGCGGTAAAAGCCGACTTTCAGTTAACGGAAAGGACCGCCGAAGCAATCGTTGAACTGGGCAGGAAGTTGGAAGGTCTCCCACTTGCCATTGAACTGGCGGCAAGCTGGGCTCGAGTGTTGACTCCTGCCCAGATGCTAGAGCAGGTCAATACCAACGTCGATAAATTGGCGAGCCGAAGGAAGGACATCAACCCTCGCCATCGTTCGGTCCGTGCGGCATTCGACGGGAGCTTCCAGCTGCTCGACGATGCCCTCAGGGATGTATTCCTGAGATTGTGTTCGTTTTCAGGCGGCTGGGACTTCGATGCGGCCCAGCATGTTTGCCCCGTCGAAGACGTGATTTTGGCAATTCAGCAGTTGGAAGAGAGGTCGTTAATCTTTAGCGAGCCCACCGACCGAGCCCTTCGATTCTCGATGTTGGAAATGACTCGCTCGTTCGGCGAAAGCATGGCTTCGCCCGACTTAGCCGCGGAATGCGGCTGGCTCCATGCCGAGTACTTCCGAGCACTGGCTGAGCAACGAGGACCCTATTCGACATGGGTTTTGCTGATCGAACCCGACTATGCAAATTGCCTTGCCGCCCTTCGTTGGCTTAAGGAGCAGGGCCGAGTCGAGGGGTTCGCGCGGATGACGGTGGGGCTCGCTCGGTACTGGGAAGGGCGAGGCTTGCTCTCGGAGGGAAAGGAGTGGCTCCAAAAAGCCTTCGACCTAGGGACCATTGTCGATCCGATCCTTCATGCACGTGCCGAAGCAGAGATGGCAAGTCTAGATTGGCTTGCCGGAGACTTCGAGCTTGCCGTCGAACGAACCAACGCCGCGATCAAACTCTTCCAAACGTACAATGCCAGGCAGAACGAAATGGGCGCGCGATTTTTGCTCCAACTTGAGGCGCACCGAAAGGGCGACTATGCAGAGGTCCAAAATCTGTTAAGCACAAATCTGTCGATCTCGAGAGAGCTTGAAGATGCAGGCGCTGAATCCCGTTGTTGGCTCGCGCTCGGCAATGCGGCGATCGAGATGGATGATTTTGAAGCGGCGCAGGGTCACTACGAAAAGAGCCTCGAAACGGCGAGGGTGGCTCAAGAGGATGAGGCCATAGGCTCTGCTTTAACGAATCTGGCGAACCTTGCCATCTATCGTAGTCAAACCGACGCCGCGCGCAAGTGGCTCGACGATGCCAGAGAGATTATGAAAGCTAGCGATCGTCGCTGGAAGATGGCGATGACGATGATCGTGATGGGCAGGCTTGAGAACGAGGTTGGCAACTACCGCGAAGCCGCTCAGACCTTGATTCAGGCTTATTGGACGGCGAAGGATGAGAAACTCGTCGTCTGGCGGTTCTTGCTCCAGTTTGGGTTTGCGCTGGCGGGACTGGAAATGCTCAACGAAGCGTTCCGAATGTTTGGTTTCTTAGAGAGGTACCGCGAGAAGATCGGCGAGCATCATCGAGGAATTGAGATGAGATCATACGAGCTTGGAATTCAAAAAATAGGACTGGACCGCAATCGCGAGCAGTTCGAGATTGGCCGCAACATGTCGCTTGAAGAGATCGAGGTTCTCATTGCTAAGGTTCAACGGAGCTTTTAGACAGTCTTTAGGTCGAACCAAGTAACCTTCTCGCGACATGCAGAAGGTTGCCATCGTTGGGTGTGGATTCATGGGGCGGATGCACGCCAACGTCTATGGGCTCTTGGAAAACGCCAAACTCGTGGCGCTCGTCGATCGCAAACCGGAGAAACGCGTGAAGTACACGGAAGAGTTCGGCGTCCCCGCTTACGAGACTCTACATGAGTTGTTTGAAAAGCACCCTGACTTGGATGCCGTAGATGTTTGCCTTCCGACCTACGAGCACAAAGACGCCGTGATTGCCGTTGCCGCGGCCAAGAAGCATGTCTTTTGCGAAAAGCCGATGGCGCTCAACCTCGGAGAAGCAAAGTCCATGATCTCAGCCTGCGACCATGCAAACGTTCGACTAATGATCGGCCACTGCATTCGCTTCTGGCCCGAATACGTCCTCCTCAAGAAGATCACCGATGAGTCGTCTCTGGGCAAATTGTTGTCCATCAATTTGACAAGGTTCGGAGAGTTCCCGTCTTGGAGCACCGACAACTGGCTTGCGGATGAATCGAAGTCCGGGGGTGGCGTCTTGGATATGCATATTCACGACACGGACTACATCCACTACTTGCTCGGCGAGCCGTCAACCGTTTCCTCTTGGGGGACAGTCGACCACCGTGGTCCGTCTCAGGTTTTCACAACCATGAGCTATCCGGGCGGAACGGTAGCCCACCTTGAAGGCGGTTGGAATCTGCCCAACCACACCCCATTCAAAATGGCCTTCCGAGCGATCTTCGAGCGAGGCGCAGTGATCATGGATGGCGGACCGATGGCCATCTACGAGGATGGCAAGGAACCCGTCGTTCCAGAGTTTCCAAAAATGGAAGCCGCTGGCGGAGGCAATATCTCAGACCTTGGCGGTTACTATCACGAATTGAAGTACTTCGTTGATAGATTGGAATCGGGCGAGCCGTTTGAGGTCACCACGCCCGAAACCTCACGGCAGTCCCTAGCAACCACGCTCGAAGAGATTCGGCAGGTCAAGAGTAGATAGTCTGGCTAGTTAGAGATGCCTAGAGGTATACAGCGATCATGCGGTTGCCGATCTTCCTCCTGATCGGTTTGGTTTGTTTTAGCCTAATTGGATGTCGACCCTCACCTGAGCCTTTCGAGAATCGAGAGCAGGCAGTAGGAAGTGTTCGGTCACCTCACGCCTCCTCCTCGACTGAGATGGGTCCTCCCCCAACCGCTATGGTGGGATTGCGGCCTCCGATGTTACCAATCGAACCCATGGCGAAGCCGGTTTTCGACATTAAGGTCCCATTGAGATACCAGATCAAGGATACGAAGATTGAAGTTATCGGAGTTTGTAAAATCACCGAAGATGGTGGGCAGTGTTGGAACCCTCAGGGCGTCATAGACAAGGCGCTGACGTCCTCCACCTTGGCGAGGTTTGGCAAAGGCGGAGATCTTGGCCAAACGCCACTGCCTGTTGTTTACGGCAAAAAAAACAGGATCGTCCTTACCCGCATTAGAACGTCTACCAGTAAGTTTGAGCCAAGGTTACAACTGTGTATGGCGAGCTATAGGGAGGTTGAGATGCACCGGCAGAATCCGCAGCTAGACTTAACGCCTCTCAATCCGGTTGTAAGGGATTTGTACTACGTAACCAGTGAACTGCGCGATACCATTTCAAGTTTGTATGCCCTTGTCACTGAGCCGGTCGGACAATCTCCTAACCTGGCCCTCGTTGAAGGTGCGACGATACAATTTGATGGGCTTCAAGTAAAAGTCGTGGAAATCAATCCGGTTGGTGATTCTTGGACAATCGAACTGCAACTCACCGGAAAAGTTAAGCCCCGCCGCCGATTGGTGGCGACGGTCTTAGATTCAAACGGGAAAACGATCGAGCAGGTTGATTCGGCGGGTCGGCCCGTGACCAACGAATTTGTTAAGAATTCATTGCGCGAATTCCAACAAACCCTTACCGAAAATCCGGACAACCTTAGGCCCCCACCCTTATTCAATACGGGGAAACCTGGCGTTGATTCTCAAACCGATTCAAAGGTAATTTTCTCCACCTACACGAACCCTAAACACATTGGCAGCATGTACCTTGCAGGTTCAAAGGTTTGGACGATCGAAGTAACCGGGATCCCCCTTGATCCGATCAAGAAACGCTAGAAACGCGCGAGCGCGTCGCTTGCGTCAAGTGAGTCCTCTAAATCCTTGTCCAATTGACTATCTTTGATCTTCCAATCCACATGATCTGTAGCCTTGCGATTGGCGCTCTGGATTGCTCTTAGCGCAAAGAAACCTGCGGTTCCGGCAACAACCGCGAAGACAGCAGATATACCGAGCTGCCTTCTCAATTCTGCCGAGTGTTGGCTATGTCCCTTTGCCGCTCTGAGCGTTGTGGCCCCAGTGTGCGCGGCGTCTTTGATTTTTGAAACTGCTGCTAATGCCATTGCGTTTTCCTCGATTTTTCTGATTAGACGACGGGCGGAATCAAAACAGGCGAAGGGTCCCAAATGATGATATATTGCCGTCTATGCACGATGAGCGAGGCATGAGCCGTTCGGATTTCTTGAGGTCGCTGGTCTTTGGCGCGGTTGCCGCTGGCTCCGGAGTGTCGATTGCCGGTCCGTCCCAAGTGCCTGGCCCACAACTCGATTTGACTCTCGATGAGCTGCGGGCATTTGCTAAGATATCTGGCCTTACCTTCACCGACGCAGAGCTGGAGCAAGCCAGACGCGATATCGCAACCGATCGCGCCGGCTTCACCGCAATTCGACAAGCAACCAATGACTACGGCTTGGTTCCACCTAATGTCTATCGAATCCCCGGCGAAGTTGATGAATTGGGACCATTCAAAGTCGATGTGAAGCCGGCGACTGTGAGGCCAAAACGCCCAGCGACGGATGAAGACATCGCATTCATGACCGTCAATGAACTCGGGCATCTCCTCCGGACCAAGCAGATTAGCTCGCTCGGCCTCGCTAGGATCTACCTTGATCGGCTGAAGAAGTACGGGAATCGCTTGCTATGCTTGGTGACTCTAACCGAGGAACTTGCGCTAAGACAGGCAGCTGAGGCAGATAGAGAGATCGCCGCTGGCAAATATCGCGGGCCGCTGCATGGGATTCCTTACGGGATCAAGGACCTCTTCGCCGTCAAGGGCTATCCCACGCAGTGGGGGACTGAGGCGTTCAGGGGTCAGGTCATCGACGAAAACTGTGCCGTCTTCGAGAAGCTCTCCATTGCGGGGGCGGTATGTGTGGCTAAGCTCAGCCTGGGCGCTCTCGCTATGAATGACGTTTGGTTTGGGGGGAGAACCGTCAATCCCTGGAACGCCAAGGAGGGATCGAGCGGTTCGAGCGCCGGTTCCGCATCTGCGACCGCGGCGGGCCTGGTTCCCTTCGCAATTGGGACAGAGACGAGCGGTTCGATTGTTAGTCCGTCTCTGCGGTGCCGAGTCACCGGTTTGCGACCGACATTTGGCTCGATCAGCCGATTTGGGGCCATGTGCCTTTCATGGTCGATGGATAAGGTGGGGCCGATCTGCCGCACCGCGGAAGACGCTGCGCTTGTGATGGCATCCTTATTGGGCCGCGACGAACGCGACTTAAGCTCGATTGACAGGCCGTTTCAATATCGGTCGCCCAAGGATTTAAAGGGAATCAAGATTGGGATTCTGGGCAGACAAGATGCCGAGTACGCGCTAATGTTGGCCTCGCTTGGCGCAACACTTGGCGAATTCAAATTGCCAAGGGCGCCCCAAGGCTTGGATGCGATCATCTCGGTGGAGTCGGCCACCATGTTCGACGCCATCACCCGCAATGGCAAACTCAACCTGGTGAAAGAGAACGGGTGGCCGCAGTCGTTCAGGTCCGCAAGATTCATTCCGGCGGTTGAGTACGCACAGGCGGAGCGAGCGAGAACGAAGCTGTTCCGGGACTACGAGGCGGCCTTCGCAGAGTTTGATCTGGTGGTCGGGGCTGGCACCGTCGGACCCATGATCTATAACACCAACCTCACTGGCCATCCGCAAATCCACGTACCGTTCAAGCCGGATGACAAGGGCGGGTACACAAGTTTCTCCCTATTTGCCAAGCCTTTCCAAGAGGCCAAGATGATTGCCGCCGCCCACGTGGTCCAGATGAAGACGGAATTCTATCGACTCCGACCCGACCTATCGAAGATTTGATGCAATTTCCTTGATCAATTCGGGGGTCCTGGCGCACTAGATGGTCATGCGCGGAACCCTGATCTGTTTGGTAGCGTTTGGGATGCTCGTCTCTGAAGCGTCTGCATGTTGCATGGCGTCTTCGGGACCCCCCGTATGGATGAAGAACGAGACCGTGATCATCGTCTGGGACAGCGTCAGGAAAGTCCAGCACTTCATTCGTCAGGCGGACTTCGACACCAAGGCACGGGAGTTTGGTTTCATTGTGCCGACTCCGTCGGTTCCTGACTTTGGGGTGGCTGATCGCTTTGCTTTCGAGCGGCTGGAAAGCTTGATCCCAGTTCCCGCCAACGCGGATGCTGCAGCTGGCTTTGCCCCGGCAAGCACTAAGGCAGCAGGAGGAGTTGAAGTGCTCAAAACCGAAAGAGTCGGCGACTACCAAGCTACAGTTGTGAAAGCCACCGATGGCGCGAAGATGAACGCCTGGCTAAAGGAGAACGGCTTCGTCTCTCGCCCGGCGATGACGGAGTGGCTGGACTTCTACAGCAAGAAGAGTTGGGTCTTTACCGCCCTGAAGTACGTCGCCAAGCCCGGCGAGATCACCAATACCCAAGCCCTTCGACTAAGTTTCAAGACAGACAAGCCCCACTATCCCTACAAGATGCCTTCCGATACCTTCAATGACGGCGACACGAGGCCGTTAAAGCTGTATTTCGTGTCGAACTCCACAGTGAAGAGTAGCTACGCGATCTCAAACGATCAATGGGAAGCCGAAACGGTTTGGAGCGGCCCATTGCCCGAGGATCAACGGGCTGGATTGGCCAAGGATATCTCGCTCAAGACCGAGGACATCCCCGCCGGTGCAACGGTGACGATCTTCGAGAATGGGGAGAAGGAAAGCAACTTCAAAGAAGACTTGGTCTTTGCTGGAGTTGCCAACTGGACTCCGATGATCTTCGGCTCGGTGGTACTGATTGCCATCGCGGCTTGGGCGTTCAACCAGCGGAATCGACGTCGGTTTGTTCCCGCGACTTAGTCTGTAGAAAAGTCTTCGCCGTTTCCTTGTCTCCCGGTTGCAGCTCCCCTTCAAGCACCTTTTCAGTGAGAAAGTGCTTCCATTTGCCTACTTCGCGCCCCGGCTCCAAGTGAAGGAAGTCCATGATCTCCTCACCGCCCAGCGGCGATTGCAAAACTTCGGGGGGAGTCTCAGCTTGAACATTGGCAAGTTGCTCGCGAATTGGGTTCAGATCCAGCTTTCGAACGCCCGGACGCAAGGATCTAGAGTCAGCTTCGACCAGCCATAGGAGATCGTCCGCATACTCACCGAGATCTCGAAGAAGCCTTCTTGCGGCCGGCTTGGTGAATTGTGTGGCGCTACCGAGCCGCATGTGATTTCGAACCAGAAGCCTAACGGGTTCGATGTCTCTTTCTGCCAGCTTCCAGCGCCTCAGAATCTTCCGCGTCATCTCGGCCCCGAGCTCATCATGCCCAAAAAATCTAGTCCGTCCCTCCGCATCCACCATCCGAGTCAGCGGCTTGCCGACGTCGTGGAAAAGGGCGGCAAGGATTAGGTGGACGGTCGGATCGTGCGTGTCGACTGACCACAAACTCTTCATCACCAAGAGCGTGTGGTCCCAAACATCCAAGTGATGGAAGTTGCCTTGCTCCACCCCAACCATGGCCTCAAACTCGGGCGCGATGATGTCCGTCAGTCGCAGGTCCAGCAAGTCCTGAAGCGCGTCGGGAGCCGTCTCCCTGGACAGAATCTTCAACAGTTCATCGCGGATTCGCTCGTAGCTGACGATGAAGAGACGTTCGCGAGTCTTGCGGATTGCCTCGTAAAGTCCAGGTGCGGGTTCAAAGCCGAGTTGCCACCGAAACCGAACTGCTCGGAGCATCCGAAGCGGGTCGTCGTGGAAGGTTGCGATGGGGTCTAACGGGGTGCGGAGGATGCCTGTCTCAAGGTCGGCTTTGCCATTGCCAAGCGGGTCCTGCAACTCCCAGGAGTCCAAGTCCCGCATCAGGGTGTTGACGGTGAAGTCCCTGCGTTGGGCATCTTCCAGATAGGTAGCTGGCTCGACATCAGGCTTGCGGCTTTCTTCCGAATAGCTTTCCTTTCGGGCCGTGACAAGTTCAATGGCGATGCCTTGAACTCGGACCATCGCTGTGCCGAAGCGAGGATAGGTGACGGGAGCGATGTCGCTGACTTTCTTTTCCCACAGCAACTCAGCAAGGTTTGGGGCGCTTTGACGAGTGACGAGATCGAAGTCGTTCTTCACTGGGAGTCCAAGAAGCTCATCGCGCACCGCACCCCCGACCAAAAAAAGGTCGCCCTGGAAGGTTGTGCCGCAAATAGCGGCTCGGATCGCTTCCAGGGCGGGGTGCATTACTTATTCTAGAGCTTCTTGATCTTGTCTACCTCGTCGACCTGGGCCAATTCGATAAGAATCTTCGCGTCGCAAGTACCCATCGCGACTCTCAGCTTCTCGTCAAAGAAGTCGACCTTGAGCCCTAGCTTCGTCATCTTGGCCAGCACCGCCTTGTCGAGCTTCTTAAACCAGACCTCGATCTCGACGCTTCCTTTTGCATCGCGAAGAGCTTTCGGAACTCGGGTTTCGTAGCGATACAGGCGACGCTCCTCTGGCTTCATCTTGGAGTCGTCTTGTCGGACGATAGTCGCGTCCTCAGCCTTGCTCTCCAATCCGTCCCCGAGACTCTTGAGACGCCTTACCGGAACACCGTTCGATACAGGAATATTGCCACCGCCCGTTGTGCCTGTGGTGCCAGTTGTTCCGGTCGAGCCACCGCCTCCGCCGAATCCGCCGCCACCAAATCCTCCGGATGCTCCCGGACTTGCCAATCTTGAGGAACTCCTCCCGCCATACGCTAGGTTCATTTGTTTGTCTTTGCCGAAGATGCCCTCATAGCTGACGCCATCGGCCATCTCTACGGGAACGGCAACCGTACGTTGCTTGCCGCCGATGTTGATAACCTTCTTCTCGACGGCAACAAACGAGGTTAATTGGGTCATGATCCCGAACTCGAGGGCAACTTGGATGATGTCTTCGTTGGACACCTTGGATGACTCGGGGTAAGCCGCCGCTAGATGGTTTCGACGAGTCAATTCATCCACTCTTTGTCGAGCCCAAAGGGACTCAAGCGCAGGAGCGTGGGCGTTGGCAGGGAAATCTAGATCGATGGTTTTTGACCATGGTTGGCCGCCAAGCTCGCCCTTCAAGGTCAACTTGCCTTTGCCGGGATTTGAGTATCGACCCGTTATGATCACCGGATTCTCGCTGAACACGTCTGGAATGGCTCTCGGCAGGGCGTCTTGGATGTCGACACCCTCGAATGACGCAGAAACATCGGTAAGAATGGGCGATCGGGTTCGATCGATGAATCTCTTCACCGCGCCATCCGCGGCTTCTGCCAACGTCACATACTCGACGTCGCCCTTGCCTTCAAAGGCCATCTGATCGATGAGATACCGGTTGACCGAGTTGCCGATCCCGAAAGTGAACATTCGAGCACGGTCGCGATTCTTTTGAATCGTGTCCAAAATCAAAGCTTCATCGCCAACGTACCCGTCGGTGTTGAAGATCACCATCCTCAGACGATCCGGATCGTTCTGTCCCGCCAATGCGGCAACTGCTCCCTCGCGAATGTGAGTTCCGCCGTTGGCCTGCATTCCCTTCACGAAAGCTTCTGCCTCGGCAATGTTCTTCGCGGTGTTGGGTTTGGCGGCTGGCCAAAGCATCCTGACTTGAGTGTTGAAGCCCATCACGTTGAACGTGTCGCCGGGTCGAAGGGTCTTGATCAGCGACAAGGTCAGTTCCTTCGACTTCTCGATGGGAAACCCGGATTGACTACCGCTTTGATCCATCACGAAGACGACTTCTCTTGGCGCGATCTGCGTCTGTCGGGGCGTCTTCGGCGGCATCAGGATTAGGGTGAAGAACCCGCCTTTCTGGCCCATGTGAGTGATAAATGCATCCTGAACTGTGTCGGTTGACGTGCGATAGCGAAGGATGAAGTCCTTATTGGGAATCTCGTCGCCCCTCGCCAAAGTGATTTTTGCCGCCTCTTGGCCCCGGCGATTCACATTGACCTTGTGCAGGACCGAGTTGAACTCCTGAATCGGAGCTCCCGCATCGAGATTGATGGTCAGGTCAATACTCGCTCCGCTTCGAGTTCCATTATGAACGATAGTCGGCGAGATTTTTGCGGGGTCAGGAGCGTTCGCGGTATAGCGAGGGCCGACTACCATTGGAAAATTGAACTCAAACTGCCCTTCCTCGAACTTGAGGATCTGGACGTAGCTGATGATGATCTTCACCTTGGAGCCCGGCATGATGTTGGCTACGGACTGGGTGAAGACGTTCGGACGCTCTTGATCGAGCAAAGCGGCGGACTGGCCGGCGTTTTTAGCTTCGTCATATATTCGCCGAGCATCCTCTCGACGCTTGATCTCAGCTTCGACCAGCCTCGTCCCGAGCTGCATCTGCATCCGGTCAACCGACGCGTCGTTCGGCAAGGGAAATGTGTAAATGGCTTCGATCGGTTCGTTGGTTGGGTTCTGGAAAGTCTGGGTTACCGTAACCCGAGCTCCGAAACCAGAAACGTCGGCGGTTACCGAGGTCCGTTCTAAGGGACAAAGACTCCCGGCTTTGCCATCTTTCTGAATGATCGTCAGTTGGCCTGGTGCAGGCTCGTTGCTTGCTTGGGCTGGTGCTTGACGGCTGCTTAGCATCGTCGCCGCTAAAAGGGTAATTGTCAACATTCCTACCGCTCCGATTGTTTGAGTCTGCATGTTGGATGGGTGACGCGCAGGGGTCGTTTCGTTCAATTGTTGCGAAAGTGTCGATCACAACTTCTGGCTCTTATTTTGCCCGGATGCTGATCAATTGCCTTAAACAACCGTTTTTATATTGGTAGGTAGGTAAATTCCCAACGTGGCCAAGTCGCTTCTTCTTCTCACCGCCTTCGGCGGAGCAGCTTTTTCGTGGATGTGTATGCCGTCGGCAAGCGAGGGTTCGCCCAAGCAAGGCGGCACTCAGCAACGACGCAATGTCAATGTCACCCAGCTGTACAACGAGTACTGCGGCAAGTGCCATGGGACGAGTGGCGAAGGCGGCGGTGGCGGAACCAAATCGCTCCTGACCCGCGATAAGTTCGACCAGAAGTGGGACAAACCTTTCTTCGACGCAATCAAAAAAGGCGTCCCCGACATGGGCATGGACCCATACGGCGAAACGCTGTCCGATCCCGAAGTCTGGGCGCTGGTCGTTCACCTGCGCGAGCTCCAGTACAAGGATCTGCGGGCCAAGGAACCGAATCGAAAGGCGGGCAGTGGACCTCACAAGTCGACGCATCACGACTACCGAATCGAAGAGGTGGTGGGCGGCGGGCTGAGAACCCCATGGTCGATCGATTGGCTATCCGATGGGCGAATGTTGATCAACAATCGGTCAGGGGCCATGAACCTTGTTGAGAAGGGCCAGATCGTCGGAACTGTGGAGGGAATACCGGTTTCGGCAGAACAGGGGCAAGGGGGCCTAATGGAAGTGGCCGTGCACCCTAACCACAAGTCCAATGGTTGGATTTATCTAACGTACACCGAGCCTGCGTCCTCCGGCTCTGGCGGCATGACCAAGGTTGTCCGCGGAAAAATTCAAGGGAGCCGATGGACGAGCCAGCAGACGGTTTGGCAGTCGGATCAGAAGTATTACAACCGGGCTGGCGTTCACTTCGGAAGCAAGATCGCGTTCGACGGAAAGGGGCACATCTTCTTCTCAGTGGGCGAGCGGGGTTCAAACATGGGTGCCCAATCCTTGGAGACTCCATACGGCAAGGTCATGCGGCTCAACGAGGACGGTACGATACCGAACGATAATCCTTATGTCGGTACGAACGGCGCCGAAAAGGCGACCTGGTCTTATGGGCATCGGAACCAGCAGGGCCTTATTTTCGACTCGGAAGGCAACCTCTGGGACACGGAGCACGGACCTCGTGGCGGAGACGAGCTGAACATGATCCAGAAAGGCGCAAACTATGGCTGGCCGCTTGCCGTCTGGAGCATCAACTATAACGATTCGCCGTTTCGGACGCCCTGGGCAACCGACGGCAAGACGATGGTCCAGCCTGTGTTTCGCTGGCTCCCCTCGATTGGGGCAAGCGGGTTGGACCTAATGGACGGCAAGGCCTTTCCTAAGTGGCGGGGCGATTTGTTCGCCGGAGGTTTGGCCGGAAACAACCTGGATCGATTCCGAGTCTCCAAGGGCAAACTCGTTGAGCACGAGGAAATTTTGTGGGGAATGGGCAGAATACGAGACATTCGCACTGGTCCAGACGGTTTCCTGTACGTAGCGCTAAACGGGCCAGATAAGATCATTCGCCTTGTACCCGCAAAGTAGACGTTTAGTGGCGCGTCAACAGGTTGGTTCATGGGCCTTTTTGTGTCAAATCGAAGCCTGTATGTAATGACGGCGTTCGTACATCATAATAACATTGTTATGACGCGAAAGCTTGTGAAGACCGGAAACAGCGATGCCCTCATCATCACCAAAGAGATGAAGGAGATGCTCGGGATCGAAGACGAAATCGACGTGGTGTACGACCGAGACAAGGTCATTCTTCGCCGTCCGATGACCGTTCGCGAGGCTTCCGCACTGAGTGACAAGATGTATAGCAAAGCCTATAAAAAGCTTGCCGAATAGGTGTGGAATTGAGCTTGAGCCGATCACCCATGGGCTGAACTGGCGTAACATCAGAGCGTGAAGTCACTAGCCTTCATTCTAGGTCTCGCAGCGCTTGCGGCAAACCAAGCGCCCCAACGTTTCGATCTCCTCATAAAAGGGGGCCGAGTTGTCGACGGCACGGGCAATCCCGCCTATTTCTCCGACATCGCCGTCAACAAGGGCAGAATCATCAAGATCGGCCGCAACCTGGGGGTTGCAACCCAAACCCTGGATGCCAAAGGGATGGTGGTGGCTCCAGGCTTCATCGATGTTCACACCCATGCTGAGAACGTCACCCGCCTTCGAGACGCTGAAAACTACATCCGAATGGGCGTGACGACCATCGTCGTCGGCAACTGTGGGGGATCGACCGACCACGTCGCCAGCTTCTTCAAAGAGGTTGATGGGAAAGTCGCCGTCAACGTGGCCACTCTCATCGGCCACAACACCGTCCGCTCAGCCGCCATGAAAGGCTCTTTCAATCGTCCTCCGTCTCCCGCCGAACTGACCCAGATGAAGATGGCAGTGGACAATGCCATGCGCCAAGGCGCTTGTGGACTTTCCACCGGCCTGATCTACTTGCCCGGAACCTTTGCCAAGACCGACGAGATTGTGGCCCTTGCCAAGGTTGCCAACCACTACGACGGAATCTACGCAAGCCATATGCGAAACGAGAGCGATGAGATCGAGAAGGCTCTCGACGAGGCATTCGCAATCGGCCGTGGAGCTGGTATCCGGGTCCAGGTCAGCCACCTTAAACTTGGCAAAGCGGGCTGGGGAAACACGGACAAAGTCCTGGATGCACTCGCCAAGGCAAGACAGGACGGGCTTGATGTCACCCAGGATCAATATGTCTACACCGCGAGTAGCACTAGCCTCACACAAATGATCCCGAGTTGGGCCAAGGAAGGAGGCCGCGAGAAGTTCAGAGAACGGCTCAAGGACCCCGCGATCAAGCAGCGGATGATCGACGAGATGCAGAAGAACCTGGACCTTCGAAAGGACCCTGATTACGCCTATGCAGTCGTGGCTTCTTACTCCAAAGAACGCTCGCTCAACGGCTTGACGATCCCTGCGGCAACCAAAAAGGTGAAGGGTGCCGACGACCTGGCGAGCCAGATGGAGTTCATCTTCGAGGTCGAGGCGAATGGCGGCGCGAGCGGGGTGTTCTTTGGAATGAACGAGGAGGACATCAAGACCTTCATGCAGCTCCCGACCACAATGTTCGCCGCCGATGGCTCCTGTCGAGACTTCGGCAAAGACGTTCCTCATCCCCGGAGCTATGGAAACAATGCACGGGTCCTCGCGAGGTACGTGCGCGAGTTCAATGCGATCACGCTAGAGGATGCGATCCGCAAGATGACTTCTCTCCCCGCCAACTCGTTCCGATTCCATGATCGGGGCCTGATCAAGGAAGGCATGGCGGCGGATATTGTGGTGTTTGATGCCGACAAAGTGCGCGATGTTTCGACCTACGACGATCCCCACCATTACGCGGAGGGCTTCCGACATGTGGTCGTGAATGGAGTGCCGGTCATTGTGAATGAAAAGAAAACCGGAAAGCGCCCTGGTCGAGCGATGAGGCATAAGAGAGACACCCTTTAGAGTGAGGCGATTCATCGCCGCACTCAACTTGTAAACGTTCTCGAGACGATTAATCGTCGCACCGTAAGTCAGCCCAATAAATCGGGCAGGCTAAAGCGGCGATGAATCGCCGCACTCTAAAATAAAGCATGACCAACGCCGAACTCGCTCAAGAACTCCGCGATCTGCGCGACTTCCTCATCATCGCCGGCTATGAAGAGTCCCACGCGACCCGGTACACCCTGATCGCCCGAAGTATCGAGAAGATGCCCGAGTCGATTTCTATGCTCAAAGATGAGGGACGGTTAGATGAGATTCCAGGTGTAGGGAAGCTGATTAAGCTCTACATCAGGGAGTATCTCGAGACGGGCACCTGCTCCAAGCGCGCCGAGTGGGCGAGCGAGGCGCCGGATTCCGTCCTTGAGCTGGTCCGCATCCCCGGAGTCGGCGCAAAAACCGCTCGATTCCTCTTTCAGAACTACGGCGTCCACTCGCTGGAATCGCTCAAGGTTGCGATCGAGGAAGGAAAGCTAAAGGACGCCCCCGGCATCGGCCCCAAGACCTTGGCGACGATGAAGGATTTCGCCGAAAACCATACATAGCTGTCGGATGGTTTGTGCTGACGCATCTTAACGGCAGGCTAAAATCACCCAGTGAAATCCTATCGCCTCAACCGCCTGTTCAACGCCAAGTCCGGGCGGTGCTTCGATGTCGCCATCGACCACGGGTTCTTCAACGAGCTCGCCTTTCTCAAGGGAATCGAGGACATCGAGGCGGCGGTGCAGACAGTGGTGGAGGCCGGGCCGGATGCGATCCAGCTTACGGTGGGGCAGGCGGACGTCTTGCAAAGGATTCGAGGTCGACAGAAACCTTCTTTGGTTCTAAGGACCGATGTCGCGAACGTTTACGGCAAGACCCTGGAGGCTCCGTTTAGCCGGATGATCGCCGACCCCGTCGGGCAGGCGCTTCGGCTGGATGCAACCTGCGTGGTGGTCAACCTTTTCCGAATTCCCGGAGCGCCCGAGGTGACCGAGCACTGCATCGAGAACATCCTCTCGATCAAGCCGGACTGCGATGCCTGGGGAATGCCGCTGATGATCGAGCCGGTGGTATCAGGGTGCGCAGGTCCTCTACCTCATCGGCCATGTGCGGTACACGGAGCCGCGCGTGCGCGTGACGAGCGACCAGATGAA
>JACMJO010000495.1 GCA_014380605.1 Fimbriimonadaceae bacterium
CCAACCGCCAACCATCGATGCCGCGATTGAGATAGTGCCGGACGACGGAGTTCTTCGACCGCCAGATGTAGTCCTGAACCCTCCTCGACTCCAGATTCAGAGCGGGCAAGTTGCCGACTCCTGCCCAGGCCCGGTAGCCGGTTTTGTACTCCTTGCCGAAATAGAACCAATCCCGTCGAGGGCTCTTCGGGTTCTTGGAGGCTTGCTGGAAGAGGTCCGAAGTCCTTCCCACATGGTTGAAGACCCCGTCCAGGACGATCCTCATCTTCGCTCCATGAGTTCCAGAGATCAGCCGATCAAGGTCTTTCCCAGTACCGAATTCTGGGGCCACCTTCAGATAGTCTTGGGCATCATATCTGTGGTTGGTCAACGCCTGATGGATCGGCGTGAGGTACAGGACATCCGCTCCGAGTTTGGAGATGTAGCCCAGCTTGGATTGGACTCCCGGAAGGTCACCTCCCCAAAACTCCAATTCATGGGACCACAGGCCCACTTCGGGGAGGAACGTTCCCCCTTTTGGCAGTTCGTCCCAGTTCCGAAGCTTTCGTGGTCCGGTGAAGAACTTTGCCTTGGCGATCGGGTTCCTGGGTGGAAAAAAGCGATCGACGAAGACTTGATAGATCACGGGCCCGATTCTCCAGTCCTTCGCCCGAGCCTGGAAGGTTTCTGGGCCAAGATTGGGAGATAGCGTCATGGCGAGCAAGGTTCCGAGGATCATTTTCTGAAATCCTACCCATGGCCATTGGTAGGAATATTCTCTGTTCACTTCGTCGAAATGGAACGGAGGCCCAATCGTCGTGAATAGCAGAGGGAACCAAAGGAATGAAGACGATCGCACTGGCCATCGGCCTCGTAATGGCGGCAGGAAGTCAACTCTCGCCTGAGCATAAACGGATTGAGAAGTTGTTGCAGACTCCGCCAAACTCCACCGAAATTATCATCGAACATCGGCCGATCGCGAATTTGGAGCGGGTGAAGTCCTGGCATATCGGCGATAGCAAATGGTGGATAAGGCTACAGCCCGCCGACATATATCGAATGCGAGAGTTAGATGTAAAGCGCAAATACAAGGTGACGGGCGTTGTGTTGGAACAGAATTACGGGGCGATAGAGTTTTGGGTGAAGAGGCTGGAATACGCCGACTAGCCAATGGCGTAATCGAAAAACTACACCAACATTCGGCCGGTTGCGCAGATCGAGAAGGTGGTTCGGTCGATTGCGACGTAGAATTTACTAATGCGCGGGAGGATAGTTCGAACAGTTGCTAAGTGGGTTTTCTACTTGGCGATTGCCGGGACGGTGGCTGGCATGTACGTCATGGCCAACCCCGAAGCTTTCACACCCATCCCTTCGACGCGCGATGAGGCCCTGGTGGGCGATTGGTATGTCCAGCGGTATGGGAGCTTTCGCCACTACGTCTTTCGATCCGATGGCACGGGTGAGATTTGGAATCCTGGGCGTGAAACCCGCAAGTTCCGTTGGGGAACCCAGGACCGGCGGCTCCGCATGAAGTATCAAACCGGGAACGGATGGACCGCCCCGGAGTTCGACATGCAAGTGGACTCCGAGTCGGATGAGGTGGAGCTCAAGCCAAGAGGCAGTGGCCCTTACATGGTTCTACAACGCGAAGCTCCCGAAAGCGCAGTTTTGAAGTAGGAATTTCGCCTAAAGATTGTCGAAGTCGGCAATCGTCTTTCGGAAGAATTGGTCCAGCGGTCCCGTTTCGGGCAAGGGCGACGAAGGGATGGCCGCGCTGTCTATGGTCGCCATTTCTGATTCGATAAAGGATTGGATCGATTCGATCTTTTCGCCTGTCCCGACCTCGGATGCTCGCTTCTTCATAGCGACCAATGCCTCAATGTCCTGCTTGACGATTCCATGGGGGATTAGCCGCTCAACCATCGTGTCGAACTCCATGGGAGCCGGGCCAAGCCCAGCCGCGATCCATTTGCAAGCCAAGATGGGTCTGAGAACGTAAAGGTACTTCTTGAGGGGAACCTCCTCTCGATCGAAGTAGTCGCGAACGTTGCCTCTTGCCATGGATCGGTAGTGGTAATAGCAACGTTCGGTGGAATAGCAGAGGTTTGCTACCTGACGAAGCTGTTCTACGGCCGAAGGGCGGGACATATAGACGATCGGCGACCTCAGCCATTCGTAGAACGGAGGATTTGATTTCCGCATGAGCCGGAGCGCCTTCCTCAACTCCCATCCGCTCACATCTAAGTCGTTGGGCAACATCCGCTCGATCACATCGCGATGATCGACGATGGAGAGGTACCAATCGGCAGGTTGAACATAGACGAAACGGACGTCCCAATCGCTGTCGGGGGAGTCGAATCCCCAGGCGCGCGAACCTGACTCGCATGCGTAGATGACTTTGCATCCAGTTTCCCTTTCGATGTCCACCAAGGTAGATCGGATGAGGGTTTCCATGTCCATTCCCTGGATTGTGACCTTTTGCGAAGTCTGTTCGTCTAGGCGGACATGCTTGCAGTTGCGGTTGTGTGTCTATTGGCTCAGGGCGGGTCGGTTACCGTCGATCGAGATATCGTCTATGGGAAATCCAAGGGAGTGGCGGGGCAGTTCGAGCTGAAGCTGGACTTGTACCGAGCTTCGACCTCGGCAAAGGCTCCGGGCGTGGTGCTTATCCATGGCGGCGGATTCACGGGCGGGAGCAAGGGTGGCCAGACTGGCTCGCTTTCTCGGTATCTGGCCGAGCGCGGCTTCGTGTGCGTGGACATCAACTACCGGCTCCAGCGAGATATCGGGGGCCCGATTCGGGACGCCATTCTGGCGGCGGTGGAAGATGCGGGGAAGGCTTTGGATTGGATGGTCGCGAATGCGGATCGGTATGGCATCGATAAGAAAAGGCTGGCAATCGGCGGCTCTTCGGCGGGCGCAATCACCGCGCTTTTCAGCACCTATGGCGACAACCGAAGCAAGGTCCCCGTGAAGGCGGTCATCGACCTTTGGGGCGGGATGTATGGCCAGCAGTCGGCGATGAAGAAAGGCGATCCGCCGATGCTGATCATCCATGGCACCGAGGATCGGGTCGTTTCCTATCAGCTTGCCGAGGCTCTGATGGTCCGGGCGAAGGAAGTCGGAGTCTCCACAGAGTTAAAGAAAGTGGTCGGCGCGGGGCATGGGATGCGGCTGGATGGGAAGTTTGAGGGCGAGACGTTCAATGACATCATTCTCAAATTCCTAAAGCGGCACCTTTAGGAATCTCGGCTAAGCTCTTGATGGCGATCTTCCTTTGGTTTTGAAGCGTAAACCGCCCACCCGGCGACCAGCATCATGAATCCGAACCCGCCAATAATCAGCCCCAGGAAGTTCCAGACGAACAGATCGGCTTGGTTTTTGAGGCTGAGCAGGACAAAGAGGCCACCCAACAGCATCGCCATTCCGCCCAGCCACGCGATAACTCCGCCAATCGCTTTCATGCTTAAAGCTTAGGTTGGTTTGAGGGAGGCGGCGGTCTTGAAAACCTCCGACCTCATGCGCCCTTTTCCAGCAGTCCCCGGACGTACTCTGCCCTGAGCCGACCGGCCTTATCCTCATCGGCGGAGACTTGAAGCTCCAAATGGGTGAGGTGGCCGTCGATCTCTCGGGGATGAAAATTGAACCCATCAAGCCCCGCAAACGCCGCCCATCTGGCAAAGGCAAAGACCCGAAGGGAATCGGGCAGGGTGAGGGCTCGGGAGGACAGGGCAAAGTCTCGAACCTGGAGCGCGCGCTGGATCAGCATCGGCTTGGGCAAGGAGTTCCTGGCGTAGCGTTCCTCCTTTAGAAGGTACTCGGCGGCCCCAATGAACTCGACCAGACTTCCGCTGATAATGCTAACTTGGACAAACGCACCCACCGCTCGACTGCTCTCCCCAAACAGCCCTCGGGCGACGATCCCTTGGGAAGCCAGAGCCTTGAGCACGGCGGGGAGTCGCTTGGACTGGGCCAGGCCAATGAGGTGGAACATGGCGGAGAGTCGATGCCCCTTTCCGGCGTTGTAAGGGCTGGCGGCAAGGTAGCCGAATGAGGGCGACCAGGCAAAGTTCAGTTGCTTGCCCAACTCGCGAAGCCCCATCGATGCTGTTTCTTGGGCGGTTTCTGCGGACCATCCTGCGGTCAGAGCTTGGATTCTCAGGTGGTCCTCTTCATTGATCATCACGCTGAGCCGTCGGTCTTGGTCGAGTAGAAGGGCTCGGCCAGGAAGGCTCCAGGAAAAGTCGGGAGAGGCCAATCGGCATCCCACCAAGTACTCGCGCTCGGCATTGGAGATGTGGCGGTGGACGCTGAAGTCGATCCTAGATTCCCGAATCGCGTGCAAGACCTCCTTGAGGATTGCTTGAAGCTCGTCGGTGCTGGCGGCATGGGGGAACTTGTGGCCCGCCAAATTCCGTAGGAATCGAGACCGGGTGCTGAGGACCACATCGGCATGGGGAGCATCGCGGTCGAGCCAAGACGGTGGCGGCATCGAGCGAAGCACCATCCGCTTCCAAGCTTCAGCATCGCCCACGGTCGGCATGGGCTAATTGTGGCATTTAGAGGTGGGTTGGACTAACCCTCCTTCAGCTCCCGAATCGCCAAACGACGCTCCCTACGCTCTACAAGCTTCTCCAACTCCACGTTCAGCTTGTCCACTAACTCGATCGCGAGGTTGCCTGGCCGATCTCCGTGGGGCGGCCTCTCGATGAGAGTGCAGATCGTCTCGTTCGGCGCGTAGCAGGTGAAATCGGCATGGAAATAGATCTCGGCGTAGCCATTGCAGGTCAAATCGCCAGCGATCAGGATGTCCTGCGAATCGTCGCCCCAGCTTGCCTTCAACTTATCAACATTTGCCGACGGTAGGATCTCCACGCTGGAAACGACCATCGCGAGCAACTGATCCTTGAGGAGCGTGGCGAATACGGGATGGGTGTGATCCTGATTGACGCAGAGCGCAACCCGTAGCCCCGCCAGCAATCTGGGCGGGGTGGAAGTTACTACTGGCAACTGCTTCGCTGAATCCAGCGCTTTCTCCACCGCAATGATCCGAGTCTCAAAACGGCGTTGGCGGTCACCGACCACCAACGCCACCGAGATGCCGCCAATAACGGCGGCAACCAACCCAAGCACTACTTCAAGCATGTTCCAACCACGTTAGATTAAGAAGACGACCCGTTGTGATCGAGAGGCTTGAAGTTTGTAGCCACCTTTTCCCTGGCGGGCGACGATTCGTTTCCGCCCATGCTCGCCATGATCTTCTTCAAGAAGGCCCTGGCTTCGGGGCCCGTGTCGTCGTTGACGCTTTCATCGCCTTTGCCGATATCCGTCAGGCCAAGCTTGTCCGTGAGCAACAGGGTCAGCATATGCGTGAGCATATTGTTGTCGCCGCCGTTGCCTTCCGAACCGCCCCCGCCCATGGTGACCACGCTGTGGGGGACGAGCGGGTGCTTCGTGTCCTTGAGGGCATCGGCAACCTGGCCGATCATCTTCTGCTTGACCATCAAGGCGTATGGATCGTCCAGCTTGATGGTCAAGCAGAATATGATAGGCAACCTGGCCGATAAACATCTGC
>JACMJO010000496.1 GCA_014380605.1 Fimbriimonadaceae bacterium
TCTCGGAGCTTCCGGCTTCGAAGCCGATCTGGGTATCGACGAAGAATCGACGAGCGACGTTTCCCACATCCCCGATCTGCGGATCGAGGAGCTGGACTTCTCGCAGAGAACCTTCAACTGCCTGCGACGCGCCGGCCTGTTGACGCTTCGAGCTTTGGCAACCGCCACCGAAAGCGATCTGACCAGCATCCGAGGCTTCGGCAAGAAGTCGCTATTCGAAGTTCGCGACAAACTCGCCGAGCACGGCATCGAACTCAAGCCACCAAAGGGCGGATTCCGATCGGTCGACCTGTTGGATGACGACGACGACGATTTTTAGGGACTGATTTGAAATGAGACATCTTGTAGATAGAAGAAAACTAGGACTGCCCAGCGACCAGCGCAAGCACCTTCTGACGAACCTGCAGCGGCAATTCATTCGCCACGGCTACGTTCACACGACCCTTGGTCGAGCGAAGGAGCTTCAGAGAGTCGTTGAAAAGCTGATTACGCTGTCCAAAGAGGATTCGCTGGTTGCACGCCGAGAAGCCCGAAAGGTGCTCGTCGGCCATTCCGCCAGCAGCCCGAAGCCGGTAAAGGAATTGGCAGGCAAGACGGACTTTGAGAAGACTCAGATCCTCGCTGCCAAGAGCCTGATCAACGGCGAAGACCTCGTCAAGCACTTGTTCGACAACGTCGGCCCCCGATACAAAACCCGAAACGGCGGCTACACCAGGCTGACCAAAACCGGATATCGACGTGGCGACGCCGCTCCGACCGCCGTGCTGGAGCTTGTCGACTAAAAAAAGAATTAGGCTGACCGTAGCCTATGATGGAACCGATTTCTGCGGGTTCGCCCCGCAGCGTGATCAGAGAACTGTTCACGGAACATTGACAGAAGCTGTTCGCCGGGCAACCGGTGAGGATGTAGAGATCGTCGGCGCGAGCCGGACGGACGGTGGAGCCCACGCCCTCGGCGCGGCCGCTCACTTCGATACGTCGAACCCGATGCCTGCGGAAACGTGGCGTTTGGTTCTCAACATGGCGCTTAGCGAAGATTGCCGGATCGTCCAATCGCAGGAAGTCTCCCAAGATTTCCACGCAAGGTTCAGCGCGACGAGTCGAGTTTATCGCTACCGATTCCTACTCAACGAGTTCGACCCCTTTAGGCGTCGCTATACGCACGCTTACTGGAAGGATCTCGATGTTGAGTTGATGCAGGAAGCCGCTAGATCCCTTCTGGGTGAACACGATTTCCGAGGCTATACCGAAGAGGTCGGCCCCGAAGTTCTCAACACGCGAAGGAAACTCTTTCAAGTCGACCTAAATCAGGTTGAAGATGAGATCCATTTTGAAGTGGACGGAATCGCCTTCTTAAGAGGCATGATGCGCCGGATGGCCGGAATGCTTTTCGAGATCGGCCGGGGACATCGTCCGTTAGAGGATTGTGCGCGCTTGCTGACCAAGGATCGAGACGAGATGCAATGGCCGGTAGTCTTGCCCGCCAAAGGATTGACCCTCATCAAGGTCAACTACGAGACTCCAGGGTACGACGCAAGAAACAAACCTTGGGATGAGATGGACGACTAAAAATGTACCCCCTAAGACGGGCGTCCTGGGGGAGCGAACTCTACACAACAGCTTCGAGATTTGGCCTATTCCCATTAGGGGAAAGCCGGAAGCGAGCCGAAAGGCTCGGCAGACCGACAGCGCCCGCGTTGTCAACGACCAAACGATACGGCATGCCGCATCGACCGAACGAAAATGAACAGAACCTATACAGCAAAGGAAGGAACGATCGACCGCAAATGGCATGTGGTGGACGCAGCGGGCATACCAGTCGGTCGCCTCGCGGGCCAAGTTGCCCAAGTTTTGCGAGGGAAGCATAAACCCACCTTCACCTATAACGCCGATTGCGGCGATTTCGTCATCATCATCAACGCCGACAAGGTCGTCCTCACGGGAAACAAGAGCGACGAACTGATCTACTGGCACACCGGCTGGCCCGGCGGTCTTAAGAACATCTCGCGAGGCAAGATGCTGGCGGATGATCCCGTTAAGCTCGTCGAGAAAGCAGTCTGGGGCATGACTCCCAAGACCAAGCTCGGCAAGGCACTATTCAAGAAGCTCAAGGTTTATGCCGGCACCGAGCATCCCCATGCGGCCCAGAACCCCACGCCCCTGAACATCAAGAAGGACTAACGAATTAGATGGCAGCAACTCAAAGCAATTACGGAACCGGTCGCAGAAAGCGCGCGATCGCTCGAGTCTGGCTGGTGCCAGGCGAGGGAAACATCACCATCAACGGGCGCAAGTTCGAGCAGTATCTCGGCCGACCCGTTCTCGAAATCCTGGTCAAGAGCCCACTCGTCCACCTCGGCATGGAAGGCCGATGGGATGTCAAGGCGATGACCAAGGGCGGCGGTATCACTGGTCAAGCCGGCGCGATCAAGCTCGGCATCTCCCGCGCCCTCGTTGAGTACGACGAGACGCTTCGCAAGGAGCTTCGAGCCGGCGGCTACATGACCCGCGACTCGCGAATTAAGGAAAGTAAGAAGTACGGTCGCAAGAAAGCGCGACGTGGCTTCCAGTTCGTTAAGCGCTGAGAATCGCAGGATTGGAGAATTGAGAATCAGAGGATCGCGCTTTGGGCCCGGTCCTCTTTTTTCGTGAAATTCACGATCCTTCAGTCCTTATTCCTCAATCCTTCTGCCCGTATACTAACCCCACGATGTCTGCGACGCTCATTAGTCTCGCCATCTTCGCGACCGCCCAACTGGATATGCCAAAGCCACCGATCGCAAAGAAGGTTCCTCACGTTCTAGAACTCCACGGGGAGAAGTTGGTGGACAACTACCACTGGCTAAGAAACAAAGACTCCAAGGAGGTTCTTGAATTCCTAAACGGCGAGAACGCCTACGCCGAAGCGGCAATGAAGTCTACGGCCGCACTGCAAGACAACCTCTACGACGAGGTGTTGGGTCGCATCAAACAGACCGATCTCAGCGTGCCACGTCCCGAAGGCGGCTACCTCTACTACAACCGGACCGAGCAGGGCAAGCAGTACGCCATCTATTGCCGCAAAAAAGGCGAGTCGGGCAAGGAAGAGATTCTCCTTGACGTCAACAAGCTGGCGGAAGGGCAGAAGTTCATGTCCGTCGCCGCGTTCTCAGTGAGCGACGATGGCAACATGCTGGCTTACAGCACGGACAACACGGGCTACCGCCAATACAAGCTCCACTTCAAGGATTTGCGGACTGGCCAAACCACCGAAAACGTTGCTGAGCGCGTAGGCGGAGTTGTTTGGGCGGCCGATAACAAAACCATCTTCTTTGGCACCGAAGACGCCACGACCAAGCGTTCCGACCGCATCTTCCGAATGCCACTCGGAGGGAAGCCGGAGCAGATCTATGAAGAAAAGGATGCGCTCTACAATTGCGGAGTCGACAAGAGCCTCGACCGGAAGGTTCTCTTCATCCAGTCGTCCTGCTCGGAGAACGACGAAGTTTGGTTCTTAGATTCAAGCAAGCCAACCGGCAAATTCAAGCTCATCGAGAAGCGGCAGGGTGAACTAGAGTACAGCGTCGAGCATCGCGACGGCCTTTTCTATATCCGCACAAACAAGAACAACAAAGACTTTGAAATCGTGACGGCCCCCGTCGCAAACCCCGGCCTGAAAGGCTGGAAGCCACTCATTGCTTCGATCCCGAACGGGACGGTCACCGGTTTACAGGTTTTTAAGGATCACTTGGTGTATGGAAAACGCGAGAGCGGCTTGCCTGGGCTGAGCGTTTACGACTTTAAGTCCGGCAAGACTAAAGACATTCCCGCCAGCGAGAAGATTTACAGCATCGGATTTGGGGCCAATGCCGAGTTTGACACCGCCAAGTTCCGCTACAGCTTCTCATCGCCGCTGACTTCAGCCAGTGTCTTTGAACTCGACCTAGGCACCTTTAAGTCCAAGCTCCTCAAACAAACCGAAGTCCTCGGCGGCTACGATCCAAAACTCTATGCCACCGATCGGATTTACGCCTTGGCTCCCGACGGCAAACGCGTTCCGATCGCCATCGTCTATCGCAAGGATATGAAGTCGGCCACCGGAAACCCTTGCGTGCTTAATGGCTATGGTTCCTACGGATCGTCCGCCTCCTTTGGATTCAACTCCAACATCTTCAGCCTGCTAGACCGAGGCGTCATTTGGGCAACTGCCCAGATTCGCGGTGGAGCCGATATGGGCATCGCTTGGCACGACGACGGCAA